>JANYGW010000201.1 GCA_025359245.1 Massilia sp. | reverse complement strand
CGAGGGGAAGAAGCCGGGCGCGATCGAGTTGACCGTGATGCCGAAGCGGCCCCATTCGCCGGCCAGCGTGCGCGTGAAGTTGATCACCGCCGCTTTCGAGGTGTTGTAGGCCAGCGTCTGGATGGTGTTGGCCGGGTTGCCCGCGAGCCCGGCAATCGACGAGATGTTGATGATGCGGCCGTACTGGCGCGGTATCATCGACAATTTGCCCACCGCCTGGCTGACCAGGAAGATGCTGCGCACGTTCAGGTTCATCACTTTGTCCCAGGCTTCGACCGGGTAGTCTTCGGCGGGCGCGCCCCAACTGGCGCCGGCGTTGTTGATCAGGATGTCGATATGGCCGAGGCGCTTGATCGCTTCGGTGACGAGCGGCAGCACGTGGGCGTCTTGCGACAGGTCGGCGGCGATGGCGGAGGCCTCGATGCCGCGCGCGGCCAGATGGGCGACGGCGTCATCGAGCTCCGATTGCTTGCGCGAGGACAGCACCAGCTTGGCGCCCTGCTCGCCGAGCGCTTCGGCCATTTGCAGGCCGAGGCCGCGCGAGCCGCCGGTGATCAGCGCCGTCTTGCCGGCGAGGGAAAACAGTTGTTGGGTAGTGCGCATAGTGCTCCTTGGTGGGTCAGACGGCGTAGTCCATGCACTGGCGCGCGTCGCGCACAGCACCGATAAAAGGTTTGATCGCTTGATGCGCCGGATGTTCCGCATAATTGCCGAGAGCTGCAATATCAGCAAATTCCGAGTACAGCACCACGTCGTAGGTCGCTTCGAGCCCGTCCTGGGCCAGCGCCACCTCGAACTTGAGGATGCCGGGCACGATGTTGGCGCAGCCTTCGAGCAGGGTTTTCATCTTTGCCGCGTTGGCGGCGCGGTCGGCGCCCTCGGCATGGTCCTTCAGTTTCCACATGACGATGTGTTTGATCATTTTCTTCGGCCTTTGCTTGGTTAAAACCACGCGTCCTGCATATCGAGCGTGGTGGTGTCGATGCTTGCCAGCAGTTCCAGTTGCGGCTGGACCTTGGGCAATTCCCAATGAAAGAAGTAGCGGCAGGCTTGCAGCTTGCCACGGTAAAAGTCGGCGTCGGCGGGGCTGGCGCCGGGCAGGTTCAACTGGGCCACCAGCGCCATCTCCAGCCACATCCAGGCGATCACCGTGTGGCCGACCGCCTCGAGGTAGACGCTGGCGTTGGCCAGGGTCTTGTTCATGTCGCCGGCCGCGTACAGGGCCTGGGTCACGGCGGCGATGCGCTGCCACTCTTCTTCGAGCAGGTCGGCGGCGGCGTGCAGCTCGACGCCGACATCGGCCGCGCGCACCTTGGCGACGGTGGCGGCGAGTTCGGCGCTGATCGCGACGAACAGCGCGCCGTCCTGGGTCGACACCTTGCGGCCCAGCAGGTCGAGCCCGTGGATGCCGTGGGTGCCCTCGTGGATCGCGTTGAGGCGGTTGTCGCGGTAGAACTGCTCGACATTGTATTCGCGCGTGTAACCATAGCCGCCGTGCACCTGGATCGCCAGGCTGTTGGCTTCGACGCACCATTGCGAGGGCCAGGATTTGGCGATCGGCGTGAGGAAGTCGAGCAGGCGGCCGGCGTGCTGGCGTGCCTCGGGCGTGGGTGCGCTGCGCTGCTCGTCGACCTGGCGCGCGCAGTACATCACGAGGGCCAGCGCGCCCTCCACGTAAGCCTTCTGCGCGAGCAGCATGCGGCGCACGTCGGTGTGCTCGATGATGGGCACCTGCGCCCGCGCGGGGTCTTTCTCGGCCGGGTGGCGACCTTGCGGGCGCAGGCGCGCGTAGTCGAGCGCGTGCAGGTAGCCGGTGATGCCGAGCACGGTCGCGCCCAGGCCCACGCCGATGCGCGCCTCGTTCATCATGTGGAACATATTGGCCAGGCCCTGGTGCGGGTTGCCAACCAGGTAGCCGATGGCGCCGGCTTTGCCGCCTGGCGTGAACTTGCCCTCGCCGAAGTTGAGCAGGCAGTTGGTGGTGCCGCGGTTGCCCATCTTGTGGTTCAGGCCGGCGAGCACGACGTCGTTGCGCTCGCCGATTGCGCCGTCGGCATCGACGATGAACTTGGGGACGATGAACAGCGAGATGCCCTTGACGCCGGGGATCAGCTTGCCGTCGGGGCCGGGGATCTTGGCCAGCACGAGGTGGACGATGTTGCCGGCCAGATCGTGCTCGCCGGCCGAGATCCACATCTTGTTGCCGCTCAGGCGGTATTGGCGCTCGCCCTCGTCGCCGTCGACGGGATCGTGGATCGCGCGCGTGCTGATGTCGGACAAGCTGGAGCCGGCCTGGGGCTCGGACAAGCACATGGTGCCGAAGAAGCGGCCGGCGAAAAGCGGCCGCACCCAGCGCGCGATCTGCCGCGGGGTCGCGCATTTGAGCAGGGTGTTGGCGTTGCCGATGGTCAGGAACAGGTAGGCCGAGGTCGCCACGTTGGCGGCGGTGAAATAGGCGGAGACGGCTTTTTCGACGACGCAGGGCAGTTGCATGCCGTCGAGCTCGTAGTCCTGGCCGGCCGCCATCAGGCCGGCGGACGAGAAGGCGTCGAGCGCGCGCTTGACCTCGGGGATGATGGTGACGGAGGTGCCGTCGAAGTGCGGCTCGTTGGCGTCGCTCTTTTTGTTATGCGGCGCGAACAGATCGGTGGCGATGTGTTCGGCCGTGTCGATGGCGGCGTCGAAGGTTTCGCGGCTGTGGTCGTGGAAGCGTGCGCGCTCGGTCAGCGTGGTGACCTTGAGCCAGTCGTAGAGCAAGAATTCCAGGTCGCGGCGCGACAGAATTTTCGATTGCATGGGGCAAACCTCGGTTGAGTTCCTGGGGCGCGGATCGGGTCGTCATACCATGACGTGCGGTGATGTGCCGGCGCCTGCTACGTGGATGGCATCGGCGACAGACCCGCGGGTCTGTCGCCTTTCACGCGGCGGCCGCGCGACGCGATCAAAGCACCTCGAACAGGCCGGCCGCGCCCATGCCGCCGCCGATACACATCGTGGCGACGACGTATTTGACGCCGCGCCGTTTGCCTTCGATCAGCGCGTGGCCGACCAGGCGCGCGCCCGACACGCCGTAGGGATGGCCGACGGCAATCGCGCCGCCGTTGACGTTGAGGCGGTCCATCGGGATGCCGAGCCGTTCGGCGCAGTACAGCACCTGCACGGCGAACGCTTCGTTCAGTTCCCACAGGCCGATGTCGGCGATCGACAGGCCGGCCTTGTGCAGCAGTTTGGGAATCGCGAACACGGGGCCGATGCCCATTTCATCGGGCTCGCAGCCGGCCACGGCGAAGCCGCGGAACACGCCCAGCGGCGACAAGCCCTTCGCTTGCGCCGTCTGGCTGCTCATGACGATGGCGACCGAGGCGCCGTCGGAAAACTGGCTGGCGTTGCCGGCCGTGATCACGCCGCCCGGCAGCGCGGTGCGGATCTTGGACACGCCGTCGTAGGTGGTGTCGGCGCGGATGCCTTCATCGGCGGAAACCGTCACTTCGCGCGTCAGCAATTGCCCCGAGGCTTTATCTGCCACGCCCATGATGGTGGTCATCGGCACGATTTCGGCGTCGAAACGGCCGTCGACCTGGGCTTGGGCGGCACGCTGCTGGCTCTGCACGCCGTATTCGTCCTGGCGTTCGCGGCTGATGTTGTAGCGCTTGGCGACGGTTTCGGCGGTGGCCAGCATCGGCCAGTAGACTTCCGGCTTGTGCTGCTTGAGCCAGACTTCGGACAGCATGTGCTGGTTCATTTCCTGTTGTACGCAGGAGATCGATTCGACGCCGCCGGCCGCGTAAATGTCGCCCTCGCCGGCGATG
>JANYGW010000194.1 GCA_025359245.1 Massilia sp. | reverse complement strand
CACCCCGATGGCCGCGCGCGCCACTGGCGTGAATTCACCGGCGTGCTCGACGCCGTCGAACTCGACGCCGCCGCCGAACAACGCCTGGTGCGCGGCGCCGAAGACGCCTTCAATCATATGTTCGGCCACGTCGAGCGCGCTTTCTGATGGAAGGCCCGCAAGCCCCGGCGGCCGCCGCGCCTGCCAGGCCGCTGGAACGGCGCCGGCTGCTGCGCTGGGGCTACCTGGTATTGGGCTGCCTGATGGTGGCGCTCGGTCTCATCGGCGCGCTGCTGCCGGTGATGCCGACGACGATCTTCTTGATCCTCGCGCTGGCCTGCTTCAACCGCGCGTCGCCGCGACTGGAACAAAAACTGCTCGACCATCCGCGCTTCGGCC
This sequence comes from Massilia sp., assembly GCA_025359245.1. Classification (GTDB taxonomy): domain Bacteria; phylum Pseudomonadota; class Gammaproteobacteria; order Burkholderiales; family Burkholderiaceae_D; genus Telluria_A. Next base: position 1,896 of record JANYGW010000194.1, on the reverse strand, counting down.
CGCCGCTGCGCCTGTGGCGGCAACACGGCGCCATGTCGCGCCGCGCCAAGCATTACGCTTGCGGCGGCATCGCGCTCGGCTTCGTGCTGATGTGCCTGGGCCGGCCGCCCTGGTGGGTCATCATCATGGTCGGCGCATTCGAGATCGGCCTGGTGGTGTATTTGCTGCGGCGGCCGGAACTGCCATCTGGCTTATAGACATTATTCGCATATCCAAAGCAATAATTTGTAGTTTGAGTAATATAACGGTAGCCCTATACTACGCAGCCGACGTCGTCAAAAACAGCATCTGACACGTCACTATCTGCAAAAAAGGAACACCAATGACCACTGCCCACACTGAGCCGGTGATCCGCATCGAGGGCGCCAGCAAGACCTTCGCGCTGCCCGATGGCGGCCAATTCCACGCCGTCAAGTCGGCCACGCTGAACGTTTATCCGGGCGACATCTTCGGCCTGATCGGCAAGAGCGGCGCCGGCAAATCGACGTTGCTGCGCCTGATCAATCTGCTCGATCGCCCCGACAGCGGCAGCATCACCGTCGCCGGGCGCGAATTGACGCGGCTGGACAAAAGCGCCTTGCGCGACGCGCGGCAGAATATCGGCATGATTTTCCAGCAATTCAACCTGCTGCAAAACGCCAGCGTGTTCGACAATGTCGCCTTCCCGTTGAAAATCCATGGCGCCGTCAAGGGTCCCGCGCTGAAGCTGCGCGTCGAGGAATGCCTGGCGCTGGTCGGCCTGTCCGACAAGCTGCAAAGCTATCCGGCGCAACTGTCGGGCGGCCAGAAGCAGCGCGTGGCGATCGCCCGCGCGCTCACCAGCGGCCCGGACGTGCTGCTGTGCGACGAGCCGACGTCGGCGCTGGACGCCGAAACCACGCGTGCGCTGCTGGGCACCTTGCGCGACATCAATCAGCGTCTCGGCGTGACGATCGTCATCGTCAGCCATGAATTGTCGGTCCTGGGCGCGATCTGCAACCGCGTCGCCGTCGTCGAAGACGGCGCCATCGCCGAACAATTTTCGCTCAGCGACACCAGCACCGCGCGCCTGACGGCGCTGGGCCGCGAACTGGCTTACTACGGCACCGAAGCGTTCGAAGCGAGCGCGTGGAAGGATGCAAGTCATGTTTGAAGACACCATCGGCAACGTCATCAACCTGCTGCCAGAAATCTGGGTCGCGCTGGGCCAGACCATGACCATGCTCGACATCGGCTTGACGGCCGCGGTGCTGGTCGGCGGCCCGCTCGGCATCTTGCTGTTCCTGGTCTCGGACGGCCAGTCGCTGCAAAACCGCCCGCTGGCCTTGATCCTGGGCTGGCTGGTCAATACCGTGCGCTCGTTCCCGTTCATCATCTTGCTCGTCGCGCTGGTGCCGTTCACGCGCATCATCGCCGGCACGTCGATCGGCCCGCTGGCCGCCGCCGTGCCGCTGTCGCTGGCCGCCATCCCGTATTTCGCGCGCCTGGTCGAACAGAACCTGCGCGACGTGCCGCGTGGCGTCATCGAAGCGGCGCATGCAATGGGCGCGTCCGAGCTGCAGATCGTCGTGCGCGTGCTGCTGGTGGAAGCGCGGGCCGGCCTGGTGCTGGCGTTGACGGTGCTAGCCATCAGCTTCCTGTCGTATTCGGCCGTGGCCGGCGTGGTCGGCGGCGGCGGCATCGGCGACCTGGCCATCCGCTATGGCTATTACCGCTTCGAGACCGACGTCATGGTCATCACCGTGCTAGTGCTCATCGCGCTGGTCCAGGCGATCCAGTTCACCGGCACCCGCATCGTCAAACACATCGACCAACGTTAACCGGACCCTCATCATGCGCCTCGCTATCCTTGCCCTCGCTTTCGCCATCAGCGCCGCTGCTGCCGCCAAAGACCCGAAAGAAATCGTCATCGGCACC
>JANYGW010000178.1 GCA_025359245.1 Massilia sp. | reverse complement strand
CCGCGCTGGCCGCAGGCGCTGGCCGGCGCGCTGCTGCCCTGCGCATGCGCGCTATGCGGCATGCGCAGCGACGCGGTCGTGTGCCGGGCCTGCACCGACCAGTTCCTGGCGCCGGGCGGAGCGCGCTGCCGGCGCTGCGCCAACCCGCTCGGCCCGGCCGAAGTGTACTGGCAATGCGGCGCCTGCCAGGCGCAGCGGCCCGCCTTCGACGCCACGATCGTCGCGGCCGACTACAGCAGTCCGCTCGACCAGCTGGTGCTGCAGCTCAAATTCGGCGGCGCGCTGGCGCTGGCGCCGTGGTTCGGACAGGCGCTGAAGGCGGCAGTGGCGGCCAGGCGCGGCTTCGGCATGCCGAATGTACTGTGCCCGGTGCCGCTGGGGCCGCGCCGGCTGGTCGAACGGGGCTTCAACCAGGCGCTGGAGATCGCGCGTCCGCTGTCGGCGGCGCTCGGTATTCCGCTGCGCGCGGCGCTGGCGATCCGCGCGCGCGACACGGCGGCGCAATCGGGAGTGGCGCCGGCGCAGCGCAAACAGAACATCCGGCACGCCTTCATCGTCGCGCCGGACGCGCTGGCGATGGTGCGCGGCCAGCACATCGGCGTCGTCGACGACGTGATGACCAGCGGCGCCACGCTGAACGAACTGGCGGCCACCTTCAAACGCTTTGGCGCGGCGCGCGTGAGCAACTTCGTATTTGCGCGCACCCCGCCCCATTAAACAGACAACAGACATCAGGAGAAGCACCTTGTTCCACGTCGTACTGGTAGAACCCGAAATCCCGCCGAACACCGGCAACATCATCCGGCTGTGCGCCAACACCGGTGCCCAGCTGCACCTGATCGAACCGCTCGGCTTTCCGCTGGACGACGCCAAGATGAAGCGGGCGGGGCTTGACTATCACGACTACGCCACGATGAAGGTACATAAAAACTGGGACGCCTACCTGGCCACATGCCAGCCCGATCCGGCGCGCATGTTCGCGCTGACCACGCACGGCTCGGCGCCGTTTGCCGATGCCTGTTTCCTGCCGGGCGACGTGTTCGTGTTCGGCGCCGAAACGCGCGGGCTGGCGCCGGCGCTGCGCGAGTCGTTCCCGGCGGGACAGCGCATCCGGTTGCCGATGCGTCCCGACAACCGCAGCTTGAACCTGTCGAACACGGTCGCCGTAGTGGTCTTCGAAGCCTGGCGCCAGAACGGCTACGCAGGCGGCGCCTGATCCCCGATGAAAACTTTTAATATTCATGAGGCAAAAACCCAGCTTTCCTGGCTAGTCGACGCCGCGTCCGCAGGCGAGGAAATCATTATTGCCAAGGCTGGAGTGCCTGCCGCCAAATTTGGTCCGCTCGCAGCGGCCAAGCCCGCGCGGAAATTCGGTTTATTAAAGGGTAAAATTCGCGTCGCCGATGATTTCGATTCTCAGCTTCCGGCAGAAGTGCTTGCAGATTTCGAAGGCCGCTGATGCGCCGGCGACCGCCCCCTTGCCTGTTGACCGCAGATCCGGATCTCGCCAGGTATACGAATCTGGTCATCACGATCTAGCTGCAATTTCCAGCCGCACGATTGCGCTTGCCTCGCATAAAACACGGGGAGGCCGTATCATCGCTTCAACATCCACTGCGCCCGCCGTTTCGATGATCAAGCTCCAACTGCTGCTGCGCCACCCTGGCGCCGAACCCGAGCTCGATCCGGCACTGCGCGCATTGCTCGAAGCGCACGGCCTGACCATCACCTGCACCGGCCGCGCCTCGGTCTCGGCCACGCTGTCCGACGACGACTTCACGCGCCTGTTCGGCCCGCCGCCGCCCGTCGTCGCCGGCTTCGCCGCGGACCCGTTGGCGGCGCCCACGCTACCGGTTCCGCCTGCGCTGCTCGACGCCATCAGCCTCATTACCATCGCACCACGCCACGCCATCACGAACCATCATCCCATGGACAAACATGCAGCCATTTAAACGCAGCCTCCGCTCCCCTTCCGCCGATGCGCCCGCCCCGGCCGACGCCATCCTGCGCATCGCCGTCACCTTCAAGGGCCGCAGCAACACCGGCCCTACCAAGGTGCCGGCGCGCCTGTCCTCCGGCAGCATCGGCAGCTTCGCGCCGGAGCCGGGCGAAATGGAGACGGCCATCGAGGCGCTGCGCCAGCGCGGCTTCGTGGTCTCGGGCAAAGGCCGCATGACGGTGTCGGTGCGCGGTACCGCCGCCCTGTTCGAGCGCACCTTCGGCACCCGCCTGACCACCATCGCGCTGGACCAGTCGCTGTGCTATTCGTCCCCCTGCGTGTACTACCCGCCCGACAACGCGCCGTGGAATCCGGACCCGATCCTGTCGCTGCTGATCGACGATGCCTACATCCAGTGGCCCCACATCTATCTGGCCGACCCGGTCAACGCCAGGCCGCCCGAGGTCAATTACTACCACCTCGATGTCCTCGCCGATGTGCCGGCCAAGCTGAACGTGCCGCCTATCCACCGCGAACGCCAGCAGGGCGAAGGCATCCGGATCGCGATGATCGATACGGGTTTCGAACATTCCCATCCTTTCTTCGTGCGTAACGGCTTCACGTCGTCGGTGGTGCTGGCGCCGTCGGCCACCAGCCGCAACACTGATCCGGGCAGCCATGGCACGGGCGAATCGGCCAACGTGTTCGCGATCGCGCCGAAGGTCACCTTCATCGGCGTCAAGCTGGGCGACGATGCCAACCCGGATGGCGGCGCCAGTATCCTGGAGGGCTTCCAGGAAGCGCTCAAGCACAAGCCGCACGTGATCACGGTGAGCATGTGCTACGACCTGCGCGACATGGACGGGCGCGCCGAACTGAAGGAGCTGCCCAACGGCCTCAAGCCGCTCGAGGCCGAGATCCAGGCCGCCATCGCGGCTGGCATCGTCGTGGTCTTTTCGAGCGGGAACGGACACTACGCCTTCCCCGCGTCGATGCCCGAAGTGATCAGCGCCGGCGGCGTCTACGTCGCCGAAGACGGCAGCATGCGCGCCTCCGATTACGCGTCGGCCTTCACCAGCACCATCTATTCGGGCCGCCACGTGCCCGACGTGTGCGGCCTGGTCGGCCTGCTGCCGTATGGCGACTACATCATGCTGCCGGTGCCGGCCGGCCAGGAGCTCGATACCGGCAATGCCGAGCATGACGGCACCAAGCCGGGCGACGGCTGGGCTGTTTCAGCGGCACCTCGGCGGCGGCGCCTCAGGTGGCGGCCGTGTGCGCGCTGCTGCTGCAAAAAAATCCGCACCTGACGCCGGCCGCCGTCAAGGCCCTGCTCACGCGCACGGCGATCGACGTGCGCGACGGCACCGCCAACCCGGCCAGCGACCCGGCCGGCCTGGGCATCAAGGCCGGACCCGGGATCGATGGCGCGACCGGCTCCGGCCTGGTCGACGCCTTCTCGGCCTGGCAGCAGGCCTGACGCGGCGCGCTGCGGGCGCCGCCAATCACTTCAATTTCCGTTGAAGCGTTCAGGCCTATTCGTCGTCCGACGACTGGAATCCATAGCGCTTCTTCATGTCGTCGATCGCGTCCTTGTTACCGGCCATGAATTTCTTGAATTCTTCTATCAGCTTCGGATATTTATGCGAAGACAGGTACCAGTGGCCTGACGCATGCGGCAGGTCCGGGTCGTACACGACCGGTGTTTGCTCGTACTTCCTGATCTTGGTCCAGTAGTACTTTGCGATGCGCGTATTCATGTAGGCGCCGTCGATCCGCTTGACGATCAATTTTTCATACAGGCTGTCGTAGTTGGACGATTCTTCGACGCGCAGGGCGCCGCTCGACATCAGTTGCTGATACGGATAGGGCGTGAAGCCGAGCGGAATGCCGAGCACCCGCAGGTGGGCCAGTCCGCGGCCCAGGTCTTCCGGACGCACCAGCACGCCGTCGGTGAATTCGAGTATGGGCGCGTAACTGATGTTCACTTGCTGCTTCAGATTGGCCACCCAGTTGGGATTGTCCGGATAGGCCAGGTCGACCTTGCCGGCGACGAACAGCTGATCGCGCCGTTTCAGCGGGTACACCTTGTAGATGAAGGTATAGCCATACTGCTTCGCGAACGCATCCAGGATATCCTTGCCCAGGCCGCCGTACACGCCATCCTTGAACTCGGAATAGGGAAGAAAATTCTTGTAATCCTCCACGCCGACAGTCAATGTCTTGCTGGCGTCTGCTGCCCGCGCCGCGCCGGCAACCATCGCCCACGTGGCGGCCAGGGCCATTGCCAGGATCAAGTTTGAATGACGCGACATGATGTGCTCTCCTGCCAGCAATAACGTCTTCATTATGCCACGCTGCCGCACCCGACTGGACGCAACCTCAGCGCTGCGGAGCGCCCGGAATCAGGTGGCGAAAGGTCGGTTCGATATGTTTCGCATGCAGCCATTGCACGATATCGTCCAGCGTCGCATCGCGCAGCAGCAAGCCATCCGGCGCCGCAGCGCTGGCGACTGGCGCTGCGGCAGGCGCTTGGCCGAGCGTGGCCATGGCATGCCGGAACTGAACGTCGCTGATGCTCTGCAAGCCTTCGAGAAAAGCGGCCTGCCCGGCAAACGGCGGCGCCATTTCCAGCCCCGCTTCGTCGGCGAACGCCGCGCCCATGCCCGGATGGATAAACGCCGCCCACCTGCCGCTGCCTTGATGCAGACAAGGCGGCAGCTCGACCGGGGCGCTGGCGGCATCGGCCCGCAAGTCCAGGTCGGGGCAGTAGGCTGCGCAGACCAGCGCGAGGAATGCCTGCGCCTGGGCCGCCGGGACCGGCGCCTGCAGCGACAGCCACAAGCCATAGCCGTCAGCACCGGAGATGCTCACCGCAGGCGCCGGCAGGCCAAGCTGCGCCTGCAAGGCATTTGCCAGCACGCACAAGCGGTCCCAATGCTGCGCATCGGCGTCGCCGCCCCGCTTGTGAAACGGGATGACCATGGCCCGGGTCAGGCCGTCGGCGCCGGTCAGGCTGACCGCACGGCTTGCGTGACCGAGCAATTGCTGCGCCAACGCGTCGTCAGCCAAAGCGCCTGGCGGCAGATACAGCCTTTTCAATTCTAAAATTATTTTTTGCATGCTTACATTCTGACACAACAACGATGAGCGGCTGCCCGGCAACCAGGCCTATGATGTCCACGGGCCGGATCCGGCATATTCGAAGGCATACCGATGAAAACAAACTCCGTGACACGCGCCGCACTCGTCGGCGCTGTGCTGTTGTGCGCACACTACCAGGCCAACGCCGGCCCGCGCGAGGACCAAACGGCGGCGATTGCGGCCCAGGCCACGACATCAGCGCTTGCCCAGCCACGGTGCGCAGGTGCGCACTTTGCCGAAGTGCGCTCCTTGCGCGATTTGCCCAAGGACGTACTGGCGCTGCTCGATCGCAATGAACACGGCGTCGGGACCGATGCCGTCTCGGATCGGGACGGCCCGTTCAATGCAACGGATGTCGGCGGCGGTCCGCATCGCCGCTTCATCCTCGCGGGCATGAACGACAACTGCGTCATGGCGGCCGTCGAACACGGCGGCATCGGATACAACGTTCGGACCTTCGTCTTTGCCCGCATCGATGCGCAATGGCTGGGCGGTCCGGCGGCTTACCTGAAGGCCGCACCGCACAGCGTCGCCGACCTGCGCGGGCGCTAGCTTTTTTCCGCGGCCAGCCACACCAGGTTGCCGCCGCTGGCCTTGGCCAGGTACATGGCCGCGTCGGCACTGAGCGCCAGCGCGCGTTCGCTGTCGCCATGCTGCGGAAACAGGGCCACCCCGATGCTGGCCGAAATGCCCACCGCGTGCGCTTCCAGGCCGAACGGCTGCGCCAGCGCGGCGCGCACCTTTTCGGCGACGGCCAGCGCATCGTGCTCGCGCCCGACGGCACTGAGCAGCATGACGAATTCGTCGCCGCCGATGCGTCCCACGGTATCGGCCAGGCGCACGCAGCCGAGCAGCCGCTGCGCCGCCTGCGCCAGCAGCAGGTCGCCGATATGGTGGCCATGGCTGTCGTTGACGCACTTGAAGCCGTCCAGGTCGACGAACAGCAGCGCGATGTGGGTCTCGGTGCGGCGCGCATGCGTCAGCGCTTGCTGCAAGCGGTCGTCGAACAGCGCACGGTTCGGCAGCCCGGTCAGGCCGTCGTGCTGGGCCAGGTGTTTCAGCGCCTGCCGGCTGTCGTCAAGCTCGCGGATATTGGCGACGATGGTGCGCTGCATGTCGTTCAGGCTCAGCGCCAGCAGGCCGATCTGGTCGTTGCGCTCGGACGGCAGTTCGCTGACCACGCGCTCTTTCGAAAAGCGCGTGACCGCCTCGGCCATCTTGCGCAGCGGTTCGGTGACCGCGCGCGACACCACGGCCGCCAGCACCACCGCCACCGCGCTCAGCAGCAGGATGATGCGCACCATGTCCCATCCCATGCTGCGCGCTTCGTGCACCACGTTGCCCAGCGTCTGCGACAGGCCCAGCACCAGGAAGTGGGCGTCGCGGGTGTCGCCCATGGCCAGCCGGACGAAGGCGGCGACCTGGCCGTTGCCTTCCTTGCGTGTGCTCACCACGCTGGCGCGCCGCCCGCTGAGGACCTCGGCGACCGGCCCAAACGCGTTCTGGATCAGCTCGCGCCGGCCGCGGTCGAAGCCGAACGTCATGGCCGGATCGGGATGGATCAGGTAATCGCCCCAATGGTTGCTCAGGTAAAGCTGGTACGCCTTGGGCAGGTCGGCCTGCAGGTGCGTGAACATGCTGTCGAGGTCGATGTTGATGACGACCAGCGCCAGCACCACGCCGTCGGCGCCGGCCACCGGGGTCGCCACGCGCAGCGTCGGCTTGTCCTGGCCGGCATGCGCGCCCATTTCGCGGTTAATCGTGATGTCGGACAGGTAGACTTGGCCGCGCGCCAGTTGCAGCGTGTTGAACACATACGGGTAGTGCGCCTTTTCCTGCAAGTCCGGCCACACGATGCGGGTCAGGTGGCCGGCGTCGCGGTCGACACGCAGCAGTTCCAGCCCGTGCCGGCCGGCGCTGATCAGGCGTACCTGGAAATAGTCGGGATGCACGGCCAGCAGCGCGCTGAAAGTCTCGGCCAGCAGCGCGTCGTCGCTGCCGGCATGGGCGGTGGCGGGGCCGGCCGCGATCTTCAGGCTGAGCGGCAAACCGGCCAGCAGCAGCGCGTTCGCCGACACCTCGTCGATGCGCGCCTGGAAGCCCTTGCCCAGCACCTCGGTCGCGGCCAGCAAGTCGCGCTGGGCGGTGTTCAGCAGCGCTGTGCGGCTACTGGTGTAAGAGGTGTAGCCGACCAGGCCCATCGCCACAATGCCGAACGTGGCCAGCAGGATGGCCAGGCGCAGGCCGATGCCGTGTCCGATGCGCATCGCCTAGAACTTCTCCGGCACGTCGCCGGACATGATGCGGGCCCAGTAGGCAGCGCGGCGCTGGTCGTCTTCGACCGGTTCCAGCCAGATCAGCTTGTCCGATTGCTTGGTCGCGCTGCCGGGCTCGGTGGTATTGGCCAGGCCCTGGCGTCGCGTCAGTTCGACGCCAACGTCCTTGTCGAGCATGAAGTCGATCCACTGTTCGGCCAGCAAGCGGTTCCGGGCGCCATGCGTGACGGCCCAGCAGTCGAGCCAGGCCAGCGCGCCTTCGCTCGGGATCACGTAGCCGACATCGGCGCCGGCGTCGCGCAGCAGCTTCAGTTGCTGGTTGCCGTAGTTGGCGAACATCAGCGCCACCTTGTGTTTGCGAAACAGCTCGACCGATTCTTCCGGCAAGGTATAAAAGGTGAGCACGTTGCGGCGCAGCGCGACCAGCTGCGCGACCGCCTGCTTGAATTGCTGCTCGTCGATGCGGAACGGGCGGCCCTTGAGCGCCAGCGCCGCGATCGAAAAATTGTGGCCGCTGGTGTCGAAGGCGAGCACCTTGCCGCGGTACCTGGGATCCCACAGCGCCGTGATCGACTGCGGCGCCGTGCTGAACTGCTTGCGGTCGTAGATCAGGCCCATTTCGGAATAGGTGTAGGCCACCGCGTACACCTGCCCGGCGCGGCTGATGCCCGGCACCTGCTGCAGGTCGCGAAAGCGCGGCAGCTGGTGCGCCCGGTTCGGCAAATTCGGCAGGCGCAGCGGCACGATCAGGCCGTGCTCGATGTAATACTGCATTTCGGCCGTGTTGGCGGCGAACACATCGTAGTCGCCGGCGCCGTTGACCGACAGCTTTTGGCGCAGCGCCTCGTCGGAACTGACGTAGCTCACTTCGACCCGCACCTGGTGCAGCTGTTCGAAGCGCTTGACCAGGTCGGGATCGGCATAGCCGGGCCAGGTCAGCACCCGCAGCGTCTCGAGCGCGCGCGCCGGGCAGCTCAGCGCCAGGCAGCACAGCATCGCCGCCAGCATCACGCTTCGCCGGATATCCCGTTTGCTCATGTTGGTCCTGTAACGGCGCCTGGCCGGCACCCCTGACGCAAATTCTAACGCCATTGGGCATTGCCATACCGGAATTTCAAATTCCGTTACAGAACAAACAACAGCACCCCAGGTGCGCCGCCCTGGCCTGCTCCGGCTTGCCATCTTGCCTGATATACACTGCCGTTCAGATTACAATCGTTGAAAATATCTGCGCCAGTATGGTACACGGCATGGACGCGCTGGTCCGACATGAGCGCCGACAAGCGCATCCTGTCTGCGATCACCCTGGTGCTGCTGGTACTCATGCTGGTGCGATGCTGACGATGAACCTGGAATGGAAATGACACTTCGAAAAAAGCTGCTGTTCACATGCGCGCTGCTACTGAGCCAACAGGCCTTCGCGTGCCAGGACCAACTCGCCGGCATCGTCAAGCGCGCCTATCCCCACGCCGCTTTCAATGACGGCGGCTTTGATCTGCCCGGCGCGACGCTGCTGCATATCGACTTGAACGACGGCGTGTCCTGCAAAAAATGGCCTGCCCATCCCGAATGGACACTGGTCTCCGTCACGCTGCAGCACATGCCCGCGGACCCGCGCGACCCTGAAGCGGATCTGGAGATCCTCGTCGTCGACAGCGCCACCGGCGCGATTGGTTCGCGTCTGGTCGAAGACGGGATGCTCGATTCCGATGCCATGCGTACCGGTCTGCTCGGTTTCGACACGGCGCGCTATGGCGTGACGCCGGGCAGCCTGGTGTTCGGCATCCGCACCAGCAGCACCGGCGGCGCGCACGGCTGGAGCATCATGGCCGAAACGCTGCGCCTGTATGCGCTCAAGGCCGCGGCGCTGACCCGGATACTGGAGCTGCAAACTTCCTCGGAAAGCGCGCGCGGTCCATCGGAAAGCCGGCGCGTCCACAAAGGCAGCGCGAACGAAAATGACCTTGAAAAACGGACCATCGCGCCCGCCACGCAAGTGCACAACGGCCTGAACGACCTGCTCGTGCAGACGATCAGAACGGAACGCGATAGCGTCGAACGGGAAGGCCGGGACGACAGGATCACGGTGTCGCGGCACCAGTCCAGCGAGCGCTACATCTTCGATGGCGACGTCTACGTCAAGGCCGGCAGCAAGCCGCCTACGCCCTGATCAGCTGCGTATCTTGCCCAGCAATTTGGTGGTCGAGCGGTCATGCTGGAAATCGATCGCAATCGCCTGCCCGCCGTAGGCCAGCACCGCGCGCCCTTCCGGAATGGCGGTCATGTCGTAGTCGCCGCCCTTGGCGTAGATCCCGGGCTGCGCTTCGAGCACCACTTCGAGCGCGGTGTCTTCGTCGAAATCGACCACCAGGCTGACCGATTCGAGCGCGGCCAGCACCGCCATCCGGTCCGGCCCGTTGTTCAGCGGGCGGTCGTCGCCCTTGCCCAGGCGCTTGACGGAGGCGTCGGTGTTGGCCGCCACCACCAACGAGGCGCCCAGCGCGCGCGCCTGCGCCAGGTAGGTCACGTGGCCGCGGTGCAGGATATCGAACACGCCGTTGGTCAGCACCACCGGCTTGGGCAGCGCGGCGATGCGCGCCTTCAGTTCGCTGCGGGTGCAAATCTTGTTTTCAAATTCAGGCATCGGGTCGGTCTTGGTTGTGACGCCAGCCGTGCAGCAGCTGCTGCACATCGGAGGCCAGGTGGTCAGTGTTGAGGGTGGCGGCGCGCCGGAAGATCATCAGCGCGTAGATCGTGGCAAGGACGCTGACCTCGGGCGCGAGCGCGTTGCCGCGCGCCGGCCGCCGCTCGGCCAGAGTGATCGCCGCTTCCAGCTCCTGCACGCTCAGGTCCATCGTCTGCCCCGTTATTTGCCGGGTTCTTCTTCCTCCGGCTCCTCTTCGATCGCCATCGACAGGTCGTTCGACGTGGACGTGGCGGCGCTGGCCGGTTCCTTGCGGTCGCCGCGCAGCTTGATCTGCAGGCGCAGGCCGTTGGCCGAATCGGCGTTGCGGATCGCTTCGTCGTAGCCGATCTGCCCCTTGTTATACAGCTCGTACAGCGCCTGGTCAAACGTGCACATGCCCAGTTCGCGCGACTTGTGCATGATCTCCTTGATCGCCTGGAAGTTCCCCTTCAGGATCATCTCGGCAATGGTGGCAGTGTTGAGCAGGATCTCGATGGCGGCCTTGCGGCCCTTGCCGTCTTCGGTGCGCACCAGACGCTGCGAAACGATCGCGCGCAGGTTCGACGACAGGTCCATCAGCAGCTGGTTGCGGCGCTCTTCCGGGAAGAAGTTGATGATCCGGTCCATGGTCTGGTTCGAATTGTTCGCGTGCAGCGTACCGAGGCAGAGGTGGCCGGTCTCGGCGAACGCGATCGCATGCTCCATCGTTTCGGTGTCGCGGATCTCGCCGATCAGGATCACGTCCGGCGCCTGGCGCAGCGTGTTCTTCAGCGCGTTGTGCCACGACAGCGTGTCGACGCCCACTTCGCGGTGGGTGATCAGGCAGTTCTTGTTCTTGTGCACGTACTCGACCGGGTCTTCGACCGTGATGATGTGGCCGGCCGAATTGGCGTTGCGGTAATCGATCATCGCCGCCAGCGTGGTCGACTTGCCCGAACCGGTGCCGCCCACCACCAGCACCAGGCCGCGCTTGGTCATGATGACGTCTTTCAGCACGTCGGGCAGGTCCAGCTTTTCGAAATTCGGAATTTCCGACGCGATCGTGCGCACCACCATCGCCACGGCCTGCTGCTGCACGTAGACGTTGACGCGGAAGCGGCACACATTCGGCAGCGAGATGGCGAAATTGCATTCCATCTCGGTTTCGAATTCGCGGATCTGCTTGTCGTTCATCAGCGACAGCGCCAGCGCGCGCGTGACGTCGCCGGTCAGCTTCTGCTGGCTCATCGGTTTCATCGCGCCCTGGTGCTTCATGCTGGGCGGGAAATCGGCCGAGATGAACAGGTCGGAACCGCCCTGATGGTGCATGACGGTGAGCAGCTTGTGGATATAGGTCTGGGCTTCTGCCGGGCCAAAGGTCGAGGACATGCGCGCTTTCTTTGAGTATGCTGGTCTAAAAACCACCTTCGCTGCAATTATATCGACTGCAATACGGGTAGAATATAATTTCTTTGCTGACTCAATTGCAACACTGTGTCACGATGCCGGCACAGTATTGCATCCGCGATCACTCTGTACCACGCCATTACTATGACCCTGACTGAACTGAAATATATCGTTGCCGTAGCGCGTGCGAAACATTTCGGCCACGCCGCAGAAGCTTGCTACGTCGCCCAGCCTACGCTGTCGGTGGCCATCAAGAAGCTCGAGGACGAGCTGGGCGTGGTGCTGTTCGAACGCGGCGGCGCCGAGATTTCGGTCACCCCGCTGGGCGCGCAGATCATCGCGCAGGCCGAGCGGGTGCTCGAACAGACCGCGGCGATCAAGGAGCTGGCCAAGCAGAACAAGGATCCGCTGGCCGGCCCCTTGCGGCTGGGCGTGATCTACACCATCGGCCCGTATTTGCTGCCGCCGCTGGTCAAGAACATCATCGAGCAAGTGCCGCAGATGCCGCTGATCCTGCAGGAAAATTTCACCGTGCGCCTGCTCGAACTGCTGCGCCAGGGCGAACTGGACGCCGCCATCATGGCGCTGCCGCTGCCCGAACACGGCATGTCGATGCAAACGCTGTACGACGAACCGTTCGTCGTCGCCGTGCCACAACACCACCCGTGGGCCAAGCGCAAATCGGTGTCGGCCCAGGACTTGAAATCGGAGACGATGCTGCTGCTCGGAAATGGTCATTGCTTCCGCGACCAGGTGCTCGAAGTGTGTCCGGAAATGGCGCGCTTTTCGGCGCCCGGCAACGGCATGCAGCGCACCTTCGAAGGCTCGTCGCTGGAAACCATCCGCCACATGGTCGCCAGCGGGATCGGCCTGACCGTGCTGCCGCGCGCCTCGGTGCCCGACATGCACGCCAAGGGCATGCTCGCCTTTGTGCCGTTCGATGCGCCGGCGCCGTCGCGCCGGGTCGTCATCGTATGGCGCAAGAGCTTCACGCGGCGCGCCGCGATCGATGCGGTATGCGCCGCCGTGGCCGCCTGCGAACTGCCGGGGGTGAATATGCTGGTGCTCGAAGAAGCTGCCTGATCGTCATTGCCGCTTGTTCCCCAGGCCCTCGACAACGACCGCGCGCTGCCCTTGCTTGTTTTTTTCCGGCGGGGGCGTCGTCACGAGTCCGTATGCGCCCAGCTGTAGCGACGACAGGCCCGGAAAGGATTTCAGCAGGTTGGCCGTTTTCATCGATATGAGCGATTGATCCGGCGTCGCCGCAAGGCGTTGTTCGGCGCCGCCCGGCACGCCGCGTGGCACTGCAGGCGAGGCAGGCCCGCCTTTGCCCTGCTGCGCGAGTTGTGCGTTGGCCGACGCCGACAGTTTCGCAAAGGCCGGCAATGTGGCGCCGCGCGGCGCATCCTGGCGCACTTTCGCCAGCGCCAGCAGCGACAGTTCAGGCAAGTGCATTGAATTCATGACTTCAGCAGCAAGAACCCACTGCGCCTCCTTCGGCAAATCGGGATTTGAACGGCGTATGGTTTCGCGCACCGTGTCGGCAATGTCGAGGTTCGCCTTTTCCTTGTCGCTGACGCTGCCCCACCCGATGCGATCCTTCGGCCCCTGCAGCATCGCATACACGTTGGCGCTTGCCTGGCGCTGCAGCGTGGCCTGTTCCTTTTGCATCGCTGCCAGGTCGGCCACCTTGACCAGCACTCTTTTTTCGGCACCTGCATCCGAGCGCAGCACAAAACGGTACTCGCTGGCGGTGGCGCCCCATTCGAGGCCAAAAAACAGGTCGATTCTTTCACCGCCCGCGAGAATGCGGGGCGTGTCGTTCGGCCACACATACAATCCGGCCGATACTTCCGCCAGCGTAAACGTCGCCGACCTTCTTCCCATATTGATCAACCTGGCCGGATGCTTTCCGATCGGGCTGGCAATCGGAAACACATAGTCATTGCCCTGCGGCGCAAAGTCCGGCGTTGTCAGTTCCGCCGCGAAATGGGGACCGGTGACGGTGTCATTCAAGGCATTGACCAGCACGATGACGGCATCGTGGTCAGGACCGTCCGGCTTGACCATGCCCAGGTGGCTCTCGCCGATCGGACTGGCAGGGCCATCGCAGAAGCGCGTCGCGCTGCTCCATGGCACGACCATGACGCCGTAGGTGGGCTTCTTTTCGAAGGCGCACACCACCTTCGGGCGCGTCTTCGCATCCTGCAGTTTCCAATCCGTGTCCAGGCCCCGCAGGTAGCCGTCCTTGTCGGTCGGGAGCATCTGTTCGAGGGCCGTGTTGTTCGACACCTTCCTCGCAATCGTCGCAATTTGCGCGCCTTCTTGCGGCGTCCCGTACAGCACCACGAGCGGCGTGCGGTTGCGTATGTCCGGATAGGACATCAGCGTGCGCATGACCACCAGGCCGCCCATGCTATGGGCCACAAACACCACGGACGGATAGGCCGCCAGTTCGTGGTACAGCAGCTTGTCGTACAGCGCCTTGGAAGCGTCCTGGATATCGAACGAACCCGCTTCGAGCATCGTGGACGGGAAGCCGAAGGCGAAGACATCGACCGGCTGGTGGATCTTCGGATGGGCGTGAATCAGGTCGAAAAATGTCTTGCCGTTGTCATTGGTCCAGGTGCCGCGCGTGTCGCCGAACAAGCCGTGCACAAAGACCACAGCGACGTCCGCATGATGCGCCTTGTCCTGGTAGACCCAGCCGGACTCGGACGGCGCCTGTGCGGGAGGCACGGCCGCGGTCCGGTTGCAAGCGGCGCTGGCAACGACCGCGCACAATATTACCAGCCAAAAAATCCAACGCGCAGCGGCCCAGGGAATGCTTGATTTGCTTTCGGAAATCATCACTTCACCCCCAACGGTTTAGCGTGAGCGAAGACACATGATATTCCCAAGTTGGCAGAAGGTCATTACCATTCGAATCAAAACCGTTAGAATGCGTGCTATGTCAATCTCCCAGCTTTCCCGCATTTCCGTTGCCGACAAACTCGGGCTTTACGTGCGCCTGATACGGCTCGACAAACCGATCGGCATCGTCCTGCTGCTGTGGCCGACCTTGATCGCGCTATGGATCGCCACGGGCGGCCGCCCGCCGCTGATCCTGCTGGCGATCTTCACGCTCGGCACGGTGCTGATGCGCTCGGCCGGCTGCGCCATCAACGACTACGCCGACCGCGACATCGACAAGCACGTCAAGCGCACCGCCGAACGGCCGCTCACCAGCGGGCGCATCAAGAGCTGGGAAGCGCTGGCCGTGGCCGGCGTGCTGGCCGTGCTGGCCTTCCTGCTGATCCTGCCGCTCAACGCGCTGACCAAGCAGCTGTCGGTGGCCGCCGTCATCATTGCCGGCACCTATCCCTACTTCAAGCGCTTCTTCGCCATTCCGCAGGCTTACCTGGGCATCGCCTTCGGCTTCGGCATCCCGATGGGCTTTGCCGCGGTGCTCAATTCGGTGCCGGCGCTGGCCTGGTGGCTGCTGCTGGCCAACGTGTTCTGGGCGATTGCCTACGATACCGAATACGCGATGGTCGACCGCGACGACGACCTCAAGATCGGCATCCGCACCTCGGCCATCACCTTCGGCCGCTTCGACGTGGCCGCGGTCATGCTGTGCTACGGCGCGGCGCTGGCGATCATCCTCGCCTGCGGCTGGGTGGTCGGCCTGCGCCTGTGGTTCGCGGCCGGCGTCGCGCTGGCGGCCGGCATGGCGCTGTACCACTACACGCTGATCCGCGATCGCGACCGCATGCGTTGTTTTCAAGCATTTCGCCACAACAATTGGTTGGGTGCGGCCCTTTTCGCCGGTGTGGCGTTAGACTACGCTTTCGGCTAAAGTTGTCCTTATAGCACGGCCGCTGCGACGGCGCGCCTTCCCTTTCAAAAACTACTCACGAGGTATGCACATGATCGAATCCATTCCAACCAAGACCGGCGCACGCGACCAGCTGATGAGCGACTTGAAATCGGTGATCCAGGACGCCGAAGTCTGGCTGCGCAACGGCAGCCAGATGACGGGCGACGAACTGCAGGCCGCCAAGGCCAAGTTCGAGCGCACGCTGACCAGCGCCAAGGCCGACCTGATCCGCCTGGAGGAAACCGTGGTGGCCAAGACCAAGGAAGCGGCCAAGGCGACCGACGACTACGTCCAGGAAAACCCATGGAAGGCGGTCGGCATCGGCGCGGCCGCCGGCCTGTTCATCGGCCTGCTGATCTCGCGGAAGTAAGCCGCCATGGCGATTACGGAGACCATGGCAAGGATAGGCGCGACCATGCTCGACATGGTGCAGACGCGGCTGGAACTGGCCGCGATCGAGATGGAAGAGGAGTCCCAGCGGCTGCTCGGCTATTTCGCGCTGGTGCTGCTGTCGATGGTCCTGTTCGGGGTCGCCATGCTGCTGCTTGCCTTCACGATCATCCTGCTGTTCTGGGACAGTTACCGGCTCCAGGCGGCGCTCGGGCTGGCCGTGCTGTTCGGGGCCGGCGCGGCGCTGGCCGGCATCAAGTTGCGCGCCCGTTTCGCGACGCGCCCGCGGCTGCTGGCGGCGACGGTCGGTGAACTGAACAAGGACATCAATTTCATCCGCAATGCGGGGCCGTCAGAATGAACATCGACAAACAGAAACCGACCCTGGCGGCGCGCCGCGCGCAGCTGGTGGCCGAATGCGCGCAGCAGCGCAGCGCGCTGGCGCGCGAAGTGAGCACCTTGCGCGCGCCGACCATGCTGACCGGCGGCGGCATCATGCAGTACCTCGCTTCCGGCAAGCTCAAGCTGCCGTTGACGATCGCCGGCGTGGTGCTGGGGATGATCGCGACCAGGCCTTCACGCGCGATGCCGATGCTCGCTGCGGGGCTGTCGTTGTTCAAGGTGGTGGCGTCGCTGCTGCCGATGCTGCGCAAGTCCGCGTAAGCGTCGTCGTCCTCGCGCACGCGGGGACCTATACTGAAATTGCGTCAACACAGCGCATGTGCAGCATGGGTCCCCGCGTGCGCGCACTGCTGTCCGGAATAAAGTTCTTGACCTGCACTTAGAATAGACCTCCTTGCATTTGGGCGGCAAATTGGGCGTCTCGTCGTCGCCTTCGAAAGGGAGATTCTTCTGCTTCGAAGTGCTGGAACAT
>JANYGW010000148.1 GCA_025359245.1 Massilia sp. | reverse complement strand
GCCAGGTTCGACGGCGAACCGTTCTGACCAGAGTTCAAAAGCAGCGCCTTCGCCGGCGCTGCTGTCGCTAAAATAGCTCGGGGTAGGACCATCGATTTACGTGAAAACCGGGCCATCAACTCGCGTGAGCACACTCAGTTTTTGCTCCAGGCTATAGACCTGTCTCGCCAGATTTTTAAGGAACCGAATAATTGAGCAGCAGAGCTCAGCCAACGCCGCGTTGTGGGCGCTGTTATACGGTTTCTCAAACAGGGAGTGATATGAACTATGCCAGAATAAATTCCATGTGGCAACATATTTCTTGAGATTTGCGAAATGCTTTGGATGTGTGTTCTGTGCGTGACAACGGGGACGTGCTGGAAGATGCTCTTATTGCGCTCGCCGGCCGAACGTCGCCCGCGGGGCATTTTTCGGCTATGGGCGGTTGGTATACGGTGGGTTTCCCTCATATTTGCCCGAGGAACCCCGGTGCAATTACTAGCTCCAGGATGTTGCTCTTTGGCGCGTGGTCAGTTGCCACTGGTTCAAAGGTGGAAGCAAATGCTCAGTACAAGTTAATGTCAGGATGAAAGATTGCAGGTCGAAGTGACGAAATCGCTTGATGTTTGCATTTTGACGCCAGATTCATCCATGGGTTAAATTTTGGAGTAAAAATCAAACTTTCAATTTTTCATGTTTGCTTTATGTTGTAAAATTTAACCATGAAGCCAAATTCTCGACATTCGTTACTCAAACTTGTTCTTCAAGGGTTGCATCACGGGCAACCCTTTGGACTGGCCGAGCTAGCGGAATATGGGATATCTCCAGCCTTGGCCGCCAAGTATGCGAAGAACGGCTGGCTGGAGCGCTTGGAGCAGGGGACCTACGCATATCCCAACGACACCTTACAGCTCGACGACTGTCTGCTCTACTTGCAGAAGCGGAACCCCGGCCTGCACGTAGGTGGAAAGACTGCACTTTCATGGCAAGGAATACGTCATAACGTTAGCTCTCGTTCAAGAATCCAATTGTGGGGAACACAACGTCTCAAGCTGCCGGATTGGTTCACTTCGCGTTTCCCAGCGCGTTACCATCAACGCGCATTGTTTGACGTAGATTTGCTCAGGCCGCTTCTCGACGACGAGGGATATGCCCTGATTTCGGACCATGCTGCCGGTTTGTACGTTTCCACCCGCGAACGCGCGCTGCTAGAGGTCTTGAACGAAGTCGGTGTTACGCAGGACTTGGAGGAAGCGACTCACTTGTTCGAGTCCTTTTCCAGCATGCGCCTGGAAGTGGTCGGCGCTCTATTGACGGCATGCACTCGCGTCAAACCTGTCCGCTTGTTTCTGCAGCTTGCGCAACAAACAAACACCATTGATGTCGTTGCCTTACGCGAGCGCTTTTGCTTCAAGCTCGGAAGCAAAACTCGATGGACCCGCCGCCTTCAGGACGGCACCCTCCTCACTATAAAATAAACATGCTTGACGCCACATATATCAAGACGGTCCGATTGCTGTTGGATGTAATTCCAGATGTATTCGTTGACGGACAATTTGCCATCAAAGGCGGTACTGCCATCAATTTGTTTGTCCAAGAGGCGCCGCGCCTGTCAGTCGACATCGACCTGGTTTATCTCAACGGCACCGAGCCCAGGGACGTCGCCTTAGCGACAATAGCAAAAGCGCTTCAAGACATAGCGAGTAGGTTGGAAGCCCGAGGGATGAAAGCTTGGCCAGTTCGAGCCGGGAACGAGCCTGAATCGAAACTGCTAGTCATGGAAGGCAACGACAACATTAGGCTCAAGATTGAAGTCAATACTGTGTTCAGAGGTACGGTTCTGCCGGTCACGGCGCGTCAGTCCGTCTCGGCGGCAGTGGTCAAACAATTTGGCATTCAAGTCTACGCACCGATTTTTGACCACGATGAACTATACGCAAGTAAGCTCGTCGCCGCATTAGACCGACAGCACCCAAGAGACTTGTTTGACGTTTGGCTGCTCTACCAGAACGGTGGACTGACATCGGCCATGGTCGATTGCTTCGTCGTCTACCTTGCGGGCCACAATCGCCCAACCCACGAAGTCTTGGGTGGCAACGACCTCGAGCTTCGTCAAATCTACGAAGACCAGTTCATCGGTATGACTGAGGCAGAACCCCCTTCACTTGAGGTACTGCTGGAAACGCGAAGCCGGCTGCGCCGCGACATGATGGAAAAATTGACGGGCCGCCATCGTGAGTTTCTGGTCAGCCTGGCCGATGCCAATCCAGACTGGACGCTTCTGCCGAATCCGGATGTCCAGGCGCTCCCGGCCCTGCGATGGAAGTTGGAGAATCTGACGCGGTTCAAGAAGAATCAGGCAAAGAAGAGCGCAACCCAAGTCGCCGCGTTGAAGGCACTTCTGTTCGCCGAGAAAGACTCCGGCTAGAAGATGGGGAGAAATTTTGGGGAGAAATTTGGGGAGAAAACAGGGGTATTTTCTTCTCATTGGTGCCCCTTGTTGCCTTTTGTTGCCGGTTGCTATACTGTGTAGAATCAAGGAGTTGCAGCAACAGCGCGGCTTCCCATAGATGAGCGGACTGGCCTCCGAAGCCAAGGGTCGTGGGTTCGATCCCCGCCAGCCGCACCAGATTTTTCCTCGCACGTATACAGTGCCGCGCCTGCCGTCAGGCCGGCTTGCCGTAGGTACGCGCCAGTTTCCACTGTCCGATTCGATCGTGCGCCAATTGCGCGGCCATGCGCGGCAGGCTGTGCCTTAGCGTGCCCTGCAGCAGGATATTCGGGCCATCCTCGGCCACGTGGACCGCGGCGGCCGCCTCGGCCAGTCCGACCGCCTCGAACCGGTCGTCATTATCTTGCAAAAATTTGCACAAGCTCACCAAACGCCCCTGCGTCAGGCTGTTGCGGCGATTCTGCTCAAACCCCATGTCGCGGTTGTGCACATATTCGAACGGATGGGTCAGCACCACGACCAGCGGGATGCCCGCTGCCCTGGCCTGTTCCAGCAGGCGCCGGGTTTCGGCGAAACTGGATCCGGCGATGGTAAGCGACTTCCTATGTTGTTTGCCTCCCAGTTGCCAGTCGGCGAACGTGAGCACGGGAAATTCAACGACGCCGTGGCGCCGGTGCGCCCCGCTGTACAGCGCATAGCGCGCATCGCCGCTGTCGGAAATGGCGATCCCCACGTTCGAGCTGTAGGGAATTCCGGCCTGCGCCAGCGCCTGGTATAAATTATCATCGTGCTGCAGGTTGCCGCTACGAAAAGCGAGCGGCCGCGGCAAGCCCCAGCTGCGAAAAGTGTCCAGTCCCTGCTCAATCAGGTGCACCGATTGCGCCACCGGCATGCCATGGAAATCGTCGCGCCCGCGCATGCCGCGCGAGCGCTGCCACCAGTCGGCGTGTTCGAACAGGGCCCAGCACGGATGGGTGTGCAGTTGGACTTCGTGGCCGGCGTCGTGGATGCGCCTGGCGATCGGCCCCATTGGATCGTGCTGGAAATAGTAGCGCTGCACGGTTTCGACAAAAAAACTGGCGCGCACCGCATATTGCTGGAAGGTGTCGAGCATGAAGCCCAGGCCTTCGGAGCGGCCATTCACATTGCACCAGACCAAAGGTTCGGCAACGGGCAGGCGCGCGGCATCGGAAAACGCGCCGGCGATGCTGAACTCGGTATCAATGGTGATGCAAACTCTTGTACGCATGACATTGATTAGTGAAATGGGGTAACAGTGGATGCTATCACATGTGCGCGGACATCATGTTGTTGGCGAATAATTAATTAAACGACAGGTCCACGGCGCAGGGTCGCCGCCATCCCGGCCTGAATGCAGGTGCACAGCGGGCTTGTTCACGATAAAAAATTGTCATTGTGTCATGCCAATGTAATTGAAAAAATGTTAAAATTACATTCCACGCCCGCATTTTTCAGACGTGGTGGCGCGCTTACTACAATGTTACAAAGGGCGTTTTTTCGACCTGCGCAAACGCGTATCATCCATATTCGCGCTCATCGTTGCGCGGCCCGCGCCGGCAATCGGGCGTGCTGCCCCGGCTGGCAGACGCCGCCGCCGCAGCCTGAACACAGCAGCCTGTACAATGCTCCACGCAATGATAGCGTTTTTATAAGATGCAGGACGAAAAGATGTTGCTTATTGGTAAAAATAATTGCTTTTCGTTGAGGGCCACTTCTGCCTGTGGTATCATAGTTAGTATAATTGCAAAAATTAATTCTTAAACGGAACGCGATAATGAAATTAGATGACGTCGTTGCAGTGGTCGGCCTCGGCTATGTGGGTTTGCCGCTGGCAGTGGAATTCGGAAAGACGCGTACAACCATCGGCTTTGACCTGTCGGCCAGCAAGATCGACAGCTATCGCCAGTACATCGACCCGACCGGCGAACTGTCGAGCGATGCGCTGCGCGCCGCGCGCCATCTGTCAGTCAGCACCGATCCGTCCGTGCTGGCCAGCGCCGATTTCATCGTGGTGGCCGTGCCGACTCCGGTCGACATTGCCCACAATCCCGATTTCACGCCGCTGGCCGGCGCCAGCAAGACGGTCGGCCTGCACATGAAAAAGGGCGCCATCGTCATTTTCGAGTCCACCGTGTATCCGGGCGCGACCGAAGAAGTGTGCATCCCCATTCTCGAGCAGCATTCCGGCCTGACCTGGAAGCAGGATTTCCACGTCGGCTTCTCGCCCGAGCGCATCAATCCGGGCGACAAGGAGCGCACCCTGACCACGATCGTCAAGGTCGTCTCCGGCGACGATGCCGCCACGCTCGAGAGCGTGGCCCAGCTGTACGAATCGGTCATCACGGCCGGCGTGCACCGCGCGTCCAGCATCAAGGTCGCCGAGGCGGCCAAGGTCATCGAGAACACCCAGCGCGACCTGAACATCGCGCTGATGAACGAGCTGGCCATCATCTTCGACAAGATCGGCATCGACACGCTCGAAGTGCTGAAGGCGGCCGGCACCAAGTGGAACTTCCTGCCTTTCCGTCCGGGCCTGGTGGGCGGCCATTGCATCGGCGTCGATCCGTATTACCTGACCCACAAGGCCGAGATGGTCGGCTACCATCCGCAGGTGATCCTGGCCGGACGCCGCATCAATGACGGCATGGCCAAGTTCGTCGCCGAAAAAACCGTCAAGGCCATCATCGGCGCCGGCTTCCACGTCAAGGGCGCCAAAGTCAACGTGATCGGCCTGACGTTCAAGGAAAACTGCCCCGACCTGCGCAACTCAAAAGTGGCCGACATCGTCCACGAGCTGCAGGCCTACGGCGTCGACGTGCACGTCTACGACCCGGTCGCCTCCAGCGCCGAAGCCTTGCACGAATACGGCATCACGCTCGACGCCTGGGCCGACCTGCCGCAGGCCGACGCCATCGTCGCCGCGGTGCCGCACAAGGAAATCCTGGCGCGGCCGCTGTCCGACCTGCTGGCCAAACTCAATCCGAACGGCTGCTTCATGGACGTCAAGTCGCACTTCGACAAGGACGCGCTGCAGCAAGCCGGCATGAGCGTCTGGCGCTTGTAAGAGCGTCCCGCCGGAGCCCGATCGTGCCCTACCAGGAAAGAACCGAACAGTGAACAAGTTTACCGACGTGCAAGCGCACTTGCGCGACAATTCCTACCACTGGCTGGTCACCGGTGCGGCCGGCTTCATCGGTTCGAATTTGCTTGAAGCGTTGCTCAAGCTGGGCCAGCGCGTCACCGGCCTGGATAATTTCGCCACCGGCCACCAGCACAACCTGGACGAGGTGCGCGACCTGGTCGGCCTGCCGGCCTGGAGCCGGTTTACCTTCATCAACGGCGACATCCGCACGCTGGCCGATTGCCAGGCCGCCTGCGCCGGCGTCGACTTCGTGCTGCACCAGGCCGCGCTGGGATCGGTGTCGCGTTCGATCGCCGACCCGATCACCACCAACGACACCAATGTCGGCGGTTTCCTGAACATGCTCACGGCCGCACGCGACGCCAAGACGCGCCGCTTCGTGTACGCCGCCTCCAGCTCGACCTATGGCGACCACCCGGCGCTGCCGAAAATCGAGTCGCAGATCGGCAATCCACTCTCGCCCTACGCGGTGACCAAGTACGTCAACGAACTGTACGCCGACGTGTTCGGGCGCTGCTACGGCACCGAAGCGATCGGGCTGCGCTATTTCAATGTGTTCGGCCCGCGCCAGGATCCGCACGGCGCCTATGCCGCCGTGATCCCGCAGTGGATCGCCGCGCTGATCGAAAACCGCGACCTGTTCATCAACGGCGACGGCGAAACCAGCCGCGATTTCTGCTTCATCGACAATGTGGTCCAGGCCAACATCCTGGCCGCGATGGCGCCAGCCGAATCGGCCAACCAGGTCTACAACGTGGCGCTCAACGAACGCACCAGCCTCAATCAACTGCACCGGATGATGTGCGCCCTGCTGCGCGCGCGCTTCCCGCATGTCGAGCACCATCGCCCGCAGTTCAAGGATTTCCGCGCCGGCGATGTGCGCCATTCGCAGGCCGACATCTCGAAAGCCGAAACCCTGCTCGGCTTCGCTCCGACCCACCGCATCGGCGAAGGCCTGGAGCAGGCCATGGCCTGGTATATCGCCCATCTCGATCGAGCGCGCTAGCGCCGGCACCCGGGTGCGACGCCGCCGCCGCGCGGCCGCAAAAAAAAAGCAGCACACAAGAATTCCGGAGGAAATCGTGTTAAAGATCTCAAATCACTACGTGTCGAAAATAGTGTTCTTCCTATTGTTCGTCGAAGTGCTGGTGCTGGTCGGCGCGGCCTACGCCGGGGCGGCGGTGCGCTTCATGGACCTGGGCGAAGCGAGCGCCAGCCCCCAGCTCGATCACTTCTTCCTGTCGGCGATGGCGTTCGCGATCGCGATCGTATTTTCGATGAGCGCGATGGGCATGTACCAGCTCAATTTCAACGAAGGCCTGCGCAACCCCTTCTTCCTCAAGCTGATGCCCTCGTTCGCGATGGGCTTCGTGATCCTGACCCTGATTTTCTACGTGGCGCCCGAGCTGCAGATCGGCCGCGGCGTGCTGCTGGCGGTGTTCGTCATCGCCGCCGGCGGCATCTTCTTCGCGCGCATCGTGTTCTTCAAGACGAGCGAGCTGCGCTTTCTCGAAACGCGCATCATCTTCCTCGGCGGCGGCCCGCTGGCCAAGGAATGCAGCGAACTGGCGAACCAGAACACCAGCTACCACAAGTACGATATCGCCGGCTTCATCGCGATCCCGGCCGAGGAGTGCTGCGTGCCGACTTCGCAGCTGCTCAAGATGCGCGAAGGCGAGTCGCTGGCCGCGCTGGCGGTGGCCCACAATGTCGAGGAAATCGTGGTGTCGGTGCAGAACCGGCGCGGCGGCTTTCCGATCAAGGAACTGCTCGCCTGCAAGCTGCAGGGCATCAAGGTCACCGACGCGGCCAATTTCTTCGAGCGCGAAAGCTGCCAGATCCGGGTCGATTCGCTGCAGCCAAGCTGGCTGGTGTTCGGCGGCGGTTTCGACCAGAGCTTCATCCGCACCTTCATGAAGCGCGGCTTCGACCTGATCTGCAGCGCCACCATCCTGGCCGTGTCGTTCCCGGTGATGCTGCTCACGGCCGTGCTGATCTACCTGGAAGACCGCTCGCCGATCTTCTACCAGCAGGAGCGGGTCGGCCTGGATGGCAATCCGTTCAACGTGCTCAAGTTCCGCAGCATGCGCAACGATGCCGAAAAGGGCGGCAAGCCCCAGTGGGCGGCCCAGAACGATCCGCGCGTGACCACCATCGGCAACTTCATCCGCAAGACCCGGATCGACGAGCTGCCCCAGATCCTCAACGTGTTCAAGGGCGAGATGAGCTTCGTCGGCCCACGCCCGGAACGGCCGTATTTCGTCGAGCAGTTGATCGAAGCGGTGCCTTACTATAATGTCCGGCATAGCATCAAGCCGGGCATCACCGGCTGGGCCCAGGTGCGCTACGGCTACGGCGCCTCGACCGATGATGCATTGCAAAAACTTCAATATGACCTGTATTATGTGAAGAACAATAGTTTATTCTTGGATATTCTAATTTTGATCGACACGCTCAAGGTCGTCCTGTTCCGCAGCGGTCGTTGAGCCCTGGCGCTGCCGGGGCCTGGATGGTGCACATTGACCAGTATTGCCACTTATAGCTATTCGGTAGCTGCGCTTGCCTTCCTGCTGCTCGGCCTGATGCTGCTGACGCGCTGGCGCAGCCGCATCCATGCGAGCGCGCTCAGCGTGGCCGCCTTCGCCAGCGTGCTGTGGAGCGCCGCGCTGGCTTACTACGCCGGCAATCTTGGGGCCTGGTCGGCCTGGGCCGACTGCCTCGAGATCGCGCGCAACGGCGCTTGGTCCGGCTTCCTGGTTATCCTGCTGGGCAACTACCGCGCCCCCGCCAGCCGCTGGCCGTTCAAGCTGCAGGGCTGGGTCGCAGCCATGGCCGCCTTTTACCTGCTGTTCCTGGCCGGCACGGCCACCGGCGTGTGGAACCTCGAGCTGTTGAATCGCCTCGGCATCATGCCGGACGTGACCGCGCGCGTCGGCCTGGCCGTGCTCGGCATTGTGCTGGTCGAGCAGCTGTACCGCAACCGCTCGGCCCAGGAACGCTGGGCCATCAAGTTCGCCTGCCTGGGCATCGGCGCCATGTTCGCCTACGACTTCTACCTGTACAGCAACACCATGCTGTTCCACCAGGTCGATCCCGACATCTGGGCCGCGCGCGGCGTCATCAACGCGCTGACGGTGCCCTTGATCGCCGTGTCGATGGCGCGCAGCGCCTCCTGGTCGTCCGAGCTGGCGCTGTCGCGCCGCGTGATGTTCCATTCGGCCGCGCTGTTCGGCTCGGCCATCTATCTGCTGGCGATGGGTTCGGCCGGCTACTACCTGCGCTTCGTCGGCGGCAGCTGGGGCACGGTGATGCAGGTCGCCTTCCTGTTCGGCGCGCTGATCCTGCTGGTGGTGATCCTGTTTTCCGGCACCTTCCGCTCGTGGCTGAAGGTCTTCATCAGCAAGCATTTTTACAGCTACAACTACGACTACCGCGAGGAATGGCTGCGCTTTACCCGCACCTTGTCCGAGCACGGGCCGGGACTGGGCGTGCGCACCATTTCCGCCGTGGCCGAACTGGTCGAGAGCCCGGGCGGGGTGCTGTTCCTGCGCCGCGAATCGGGCGTCTTCGAGCCCGACTCCTACCTGCAGGTGCCGGCCCGCGCCGCCGAAGAGCCGGCCGATTCGCTGTTCTGCCAGTTCCTCGAAACCAAACAGTGGGTCGTCGATGTCGAGGAATGCCGCGCCGACCCGGCCATGTACGGCGACCTCGAGCTGCCGGCCTGGCTGGCCGAATTCCCGCGCTGCTGGCTGGTGCTGCCCTTGATCATGCAGGGCAGGCTGTCCGGCTTCATGCTGCTGATGCAGCCGCGCTCGCGCGTGGCGCTGAACTGGGAAGTGATCGACCTGCTCAAGATCGCCGGCAACCAGGCCGCCAGCTACCTGGCGCAGCAGGACGCCGCCAACGCGCTGATGGTGGCGCGCCAGTTCGAATCGTTCAACCGGATGTCGACCTTCGTGGTGCACGACCTGAAGAACCTGGTGTCGCAGTTGTCGCTGTTGATCCCGAACGCCGAGAAGCACCGCAACAACCCCGAGTTTCAGCGCGACATGCTCGACACGGTCAACCACTCGGTGCAGAAAATGAAGCTGCTGCTGCAAAAACTGAGCCGCAGCGAGTCGCCCGAACACCTGGTGCCGCTGGCGATCGACCAGGTGCTGCGCCAGGCGGTGGCGCTGAAGGCGGCGTTCGAGCCGCATCCGGTGTTCGACATCGTCGACGCCGGCCTGAAAGTGCTGGCCGACCGCGAACGGCTCGAGCGCGTGCTCGGGCACCTGATCCAGAATGCGATCGAGGCCACGCCCAAGGACGGCAGCGTCAGCGTCGGCCTGCGCCGCCAGGATGATGCGGTCCTGATCAGCATCGTCGACACCGGCGAGGGCATGAGCGAAGAATTCATCCGCGAGCGCCTGTTCAAGCCGTTCGAGTCGACCAAATCGGCCGGCATGGGCATCGGCGTGTTCGAAAGCCGCGAGTACATCGACGAATTGGGCGGCAAGCTTGACGTCGCCAGCACGCCCGGCCACGGCACCACCTTCACCGTGATACTGCCGCTCCACCACATCGCAGCGCAAGCGCTCGATATCGCCGCCTGACGGCAAGAGGAATGTTGTGACCCAAAGTAAACAGAAACTGCTGATCATCGAAGACGACCCGGGCTTGCAAAAGCAGCTGCGCTGGAGTTTCGATGCCTACGACGTGGTGGTGGCGGGCGACCGCGAAGCCGCGCTGGCCCAGATCCGGCGCCACGAACCGGCCGTGGTCACGATGGACCTGGGCCTGCCGCCGGATCCGGACGGCGCCACCGAAGGGCTGGCGACCTTGCAGCAGATCCTGGCGCTCGCTCCCGCCACGCGCGTGATCGTCCTGACCGGCAACCAGGACCACGCGAACGCGGTCAAGGCGATCGCCCTGGGCGCCTACGATTTCCACCAGAAGCCGTGCGACAGCGAAGTGCTCGGCCTGGTGCTGCAGCGCGCCTATTTTCTGCACGCGCTGCAGCAGGAAAACCAGCGCATGCTCAAGGTGCAGGCCGATTCGCCGTTGAACGGCCTGATCACGCGCGACGCCGGCATGCAGAAGGTGTGCCGCATGATGGAGAAAGTCGCGCCCACCACCGCCTCGGTGATGGTGCTCGGCGAGAGCGGCACCGGCAAGGAAGTGCTGGCGCGCGCGCTGCACAACCTGTCGCCGCGCGCCGCCAACCGCTTCATGGCGATCAACTGCGCGGCGATCCCCGAAAACCTGCTCGAGAGCGAATTGTTCGGCTACGAAAAGGGCGCCTACACGGGCGCGGCCAAGCAGACCAAGGGCAAGGTCGAACTGGCCCACGGCGGCACCTTCTTCCTCGATGAGGTGGGCGACTTGCCGATGGCGCTGCAGGCCAAGCTGCTGCGCTTCCTGCAGGAGCGCGTCATCGAACGGGTCGGCGGCCACGAGGAAATCCCGGTCGACGTGCGCATCGTCTGCGCGACCCACCAGAACCTGAAGGACCTGACCGCAGCCGGGCGCTTCCGCGAAGACTTGTATTACCGCCTGTCCGAAATCGTCGTCACGATTCCGCCGCTGCGCGCGCGCCTGGGCGACGCGGCGCTGCTGGCGCACCACTTCAAGAACAAGTTCAGCGCCGGCGAATCGCGTTCGGGCCTGCATTTTTCGACCGAGGCGATGAGCGCCATCGAAAGCTACGGCTGGCCGGGCAATGTGCGCGAAATGGAAAACTGCATCAAGCGCGCCGTGATCATGACCGATGGCCCGGCTATCAGCGCCGACGACCTGGGCCTGGCCGCGGCCGCGCCCGAGGACGAGCCGCTGAACCTGCGCCAGGTGCGCGACGAAGCCGAATACAAGGCGCTGGTCAAGGCGCTGGCGCGGGTCGACGGCAACATCGTCAAGGCGTCCGAGCTGCTCGGCATCAGCCGTCCGACCATGTACGACCTGATGGCGCGCCACAACATCAAGACCGGGGCCTGACCGGGTGCGCAAGCGCTGGCTGGGTTTTGGCCTGATCGCGGCGCCCTGCCTGCTGGCGCTTGGCGCGGCCTGCTTCCTGCAGCAGCAGGGCGTGACGCCGCGCGCGCTGGCGCCCTATGTGGAGCGGCGCAGCGAGGGTCACAGTGAGCTGGTCGGCGCCGTGGGCCGCTGGACCGAAGCGTCATTGATGCGGCTCGACCGCGGCACGCCGATGCCGTTCCCAGCGCTGTTTCCCGCCATCGGCGCCCAGTTGCGCAGCGCACCGCAGGACGGCGCCGAGCGCCTGGTCGCCAACAGCGACGAAGTGCGCAAGGCGATCGCCGAGGCCAATCCAGGCGACATCATCACGCTGCTGCCGGGCGTCTACCGTTTCGACCAGCACAACATCGACGTCAACCGGGCCGGCACCGCTGGCGCGAATATCGTGCTGCGCGCGCGCCAGGCCGGCTCGGTGACGCTCGAATTCAACCTGGGCGAAGGCTTCGTCGTCAGCGCTCCCTGGTGGCGTTTCGAAAACCTCGCCATTCGCGGCGTGTGCCAGCAACATGCGTATTGCGAGCACGCTTTCCATGTGGTGGGCGGCGCCAGCCATTTCGCCTCGGTCAACAATACCATCGTCGACTTCAACGCCCACTTCAAGGTCAACGGCAGCGATGGCCGCTTCCCCGACCACGGCCGCATCGAAGGCAACACCCTGCGCAACGACAGCGTGCGCAATACCGACAATCCGGTCACCCCGATCGACATCGTGGCGGCCAGCCACTGGTCGGTGCGGCGCAACCAGATCAGCGACTTCATCAAGGGCGGCGGAGACCACATCAGCTACGGCGGCTTCGCCAAGGGAGCCGGCAGCGACAACGTGTTCGAGCAAAACGTGGTGGTGTGCGAAGCGCTGCTGCAAGGCTTGCCGGGACAGCGGGTCGGCCTGTCGCTGGGCGGCGGCGGCAGCGGCAAGGACTATTGCCGCGACCGCAAATGCATCACCGAACAGGAGCAGGGCGTGATCCGCGCCAACCTGATCGCCAGCTGTTCGGACGACGGCATCTACCTGAACAACGCGGCCGCCAGCAAGGTGGTGCACAACACGCTGGTCGATACGGGCGGCATGCTGGTGCGCTTCGCCGCCAGCAGCGCCGACATCGAGGGCAACCTGGTCGACGGTGACATCCGCAGCCGCGACGGCGGCGTGCTGCGCCTGATTGATAACCGCACGAGCGCGATCGCCTTGCTGTACGCGGGCTACCATCCGGTGCGCGGCCTGTTCGAGGCGAGCCGGGGCTTCAATTTCCAGTGGAGCGGCGAGGTACCGCGCCGCTCCCCAGCCGATGCGCTCACGTCCGACCTGTGCGGCGCGGCGCGCCCGGCGACGCCGGCCTACGGCGCCTTCGAAGATATCGGCCCCTGTCTGAAGCGCTGACTTACCAGGAGCGCACCCAGTCCGCGCTCCACTGCGCGACCTGCTCGTGCCATTCGCGGCGCGAACAGGTGTGGTCGGCCTTGGGCAGCGCCCGGCGCGTCACGCGCGGCGCCGCCAGCAGGGTGGCCCACTTGGGCGAGGAATCGGCCAGGTCGGCAAACTCCTGGGCCGTCAGATCGGCCCCGCTCAATATCACCAGCAGCTTGCCGCCAAACCGGCCGAGGCCATCGTGCATGCGGTCGGGCAGGGCGCCGCTCGGCGCTTCAGCCGCAGCGCTGCCCAGCAGGCCGCGCAACGACTGCCAGGCGGCGCGGTAGCCGAAATTGAGCGTGGCGATTTTTTTCCACAGCGCGCGGTCCAGCAGGCGCGCGCGGTAGTAGTGTTTCAGGGTCGCCCTGGCGGCCCCGCTCTCGGTGCGCACCCACGGATTGAGCAGCACCAGGCCCGCCACGCGCGCGTCGCCCGTCGCGTACAGCGCGGCGGCCGACGCGGCGTCGCACAGCCCCCACAGCACCACTTCGGTCAGGCTTGGCACTTCGGAAAAAAAAATGTCGATGGCCGCGCGCAGGTCCTCGCTCACGCTGTCGAAATCGCGCGGCGCGCCTTCGCTGTCGCCCATGCCGCGGTAATCGAAGCGCATCGCAGCGATACCCTGGGCTGCCAGGCTGCGCGCCAGTAGCGTGAACTGGCGGTGGCTGCCGGCCCGGTACTGCGGACCGCCGACCACCACCAGCACGCCGCGCTGATGCGGCGCTGCCGGCAGATCGAGCACGCCGTACAGCCAGTCGCCGTCGCAGGCAAAGGCGAGGGCGCGTTGCTCAATCATGTCGCAACAGCGCGCAGGTGGCCGCCACAAGTTGCGGCGATTCAGCAATCTCCTGGGTGCTCCAGAACGGCGCGCAAACGACCTTTTGCAGCTGCTGCGACCAGACGGTGGCAATCCGCGTTGCGGCCGGCGGCAACGGGCGCTCTTGTGCCGCCACGATTTCAATCCAGTGCGTGGGGCAGGAGGGCGCCAGCTGCGCAGCATCGAGCGCGTCGATGCTGGCGGCCAGCTGCGGCGCCAGCGTATAGCCGGCGATCTCGAGCGCTTCGCCCGCCTGCAGCTGCGCGCGCAATTGTTTGGTGCCGCCGCTTGCCGCCTCGCTGGCGTCGAGCATGTCGCCGGCCACGCGCAGGCGCAGGAACTGGGTCAGGAAAGCGGCGCCCTGCAGCACCGGCTGCCACAGCAGCAAGTGCGCGACCGGCGCGCCGCGCGCATAGTCGAGCGCCAGCAGGGCGCCCAGGCGCAAGCCCCACAGTCCTGCCGGCCGATCCAGGCGCTGTTGCAGCCAGGCGCTGGCGGCGCCCAGGTCGGCCTTCCAGTGTTCCCAGCGCGCGTCGCCGAAGTCGCCTTCGCTGTCGCCGCATCCGGCCAGGTCGATCTGCAGCACGCCGTAGCCAAGCGCGGCCAGCGCGCGCGCCTGCACGGCAGCCATGCGGCGCGACTTGTTCATTTCTTCGGCAAACGGATGGACGTACACCAGCGCGCCGCGGCATGCTCCCTGCGGCGCATGGAACAGGCAGTAGCGCGCTCCCAGCGGCGTGGCAAGGAAGAACGCCTCGGCCGGCATCGTCACGCCAGCTTGTGCGCCACGAAGGCCGCCAGGCCGCCCAGCGTGGCGAAGGTGTCGGCGCTGATTTCGTCGTCTTCGACCGTGATGCCGAAGTGCTCTTCGAGCGCGGTGATCAGGTTCACCACGGCCATCGAATCGAGTTCGGGAAGCGCGCCGAGCAGGGGCGAAGCGGCGTCCAGCGCGCGGCCCGCCTCTCCCAGGCTGAGGACATCGGTCAGGATCTGTTTTACGTCGTCAAGGTACATGGTCTTCTTTCAGGGGACGGGAGCGGCGCGACTGCCACAGCGCATGCAGGCGGCCCAGCGCCGGCCAGCGGTAATAGTTGACATGGTACAGAGTGCGCACTTCATCCGTCCAGCGCGTATGCCACTCCATCACCTTGCCGTAGAATTCGAGCCGCTCGAAGCGCTGCCCGTCGAACAGCTGGCGCACCGCTTCTTCGCGCATCAGCAGGGTCGGCGACAGGTTGCCCGGGACGCTCTCGTCGTAGGTCGTCTTGAGCACGATGATCTGCTGCCCGTCCTCGATGCACAGGTCCATGGCGACCAGTTGGTCGTTGAACCAGTAGCGGTAGATGCTGCCCGCGCCGCGCCGGCAGAAGCCTTCCAGCATGGCGCGGTAGAACTGGCCTTGCGCGTTGGCGGCGTCCACGGCGGTGCCGCCGCCGGCCTTCCAGCCGGCGCTTTCGAGGCGTCCGTAGTCGGCCACTGCGGCGGCGACATCGGCGCTCGCGCGGCTGACCTGCAGGCGCAGCGCCACGCCTTCCTTGTCGAGCCGGGCGCGCTGTTTTTTCAAATTGCTGCGTAGGTTCTTGCCGCGCGCATTCCAATAGTCCTCGAAGCTGCCAGCCAGCGTGATCCTGGCGGTGGCGATGTAGTCCAGCGTGCGCAGCGCGCCGGGGCGCGCCAGCAGGGCGGGATCCATCTGGGTCAGGCCGAATACCAGCGGCATGCCGGGCAGGGCGGGCATCAGCGCCGCCAGCAGCGCCCCCATCTCGATGTCGGGTTCCTGCAGCCACAGGCCGATCGGCGCCTGCGCCGGCTGGAAGCTGGCCCAGGAGGCGGATCCGGCCGGCACCACCAGCGCCATCGCCACCGTGCGCCCGTCATGCTCGCAGCTGGCCAGGTGCTCGCGGCCGTCGGCGAACGCGGCCAGCAAGGGCTGCACGAATTCGACGGCCAGCATCGGCGAGGCCTGGCAGCGCGCATGCAGCTCGCTCCAGCGCGCGGCCATTGCGGGAAAGTCGCGCGCCGGGATCAAGGACCATTTCATGTTGCCAGCGCCTCGCGGATCGTGGCCGCCATCCACGCCAGTTCATCGGCGCGCAGCTCCTGGTGGCAGGGAAATGCGAGCACGTGGCGCGAAAAATGGATGCTGTTGGCGCATATTTCGGCGCCTGGCCACAGCGTTTCGGCAAAGCGGGTGAGCGGTACGCCGGCCTTGTACAGGCGCTCGAACAGCGGCTCCGGCAAGTCCACCAGCAGCGGGAACAGCCACGGACAGGCGCCGTCGGGCAGGCGGGCGAACAGCGGCCGGCAGCCGGGCAGGCCGGCCAGCGATTGTTCCAGTTGCAGGTAGTGCGCGCGGCGCAGCGCGACGATGCGCGCATGCGCGGCGTGCTGCATGACCAGCCGCGAAAACAGCGAGCTGCGTTTGTCCAGCCAGCGCGGGTCGAATTCGAAACTGCTGTCGGACGACGATGGCGCCAGTTCCGGCGCGCCGCCGCGCTTGAGCAATCGCCACAGCAGCGCCTTGAGCTGCATCGGCAGCCACAGCGCGGCGCGCACCAGCGGCAGGCGGCCGTAGGCGAAACTGTTTTCCAGCGCATTCAGGGCGGCCTTGCCTTCGAAGCCGGCGCCGGCCGATACCGGCTGCGGCGTGCTCAATGCGTGGCGCGCCGACACCAGGCAGCCGCCTTCGTAGATCGGAAAAAACTTCATGCTGCTGGCGATTGCGTAGTCGCCCCAGGAACCGACCGGCTTGCCCGCATGTTGGCCGAAAAAGCAGTGCGCGCAGTCTTCCAGCAGTTGCAGGCCGTGGCTGTCGCAAAACGCACGCAACTGGTCCAGCGCCTGCGGAAAGCCGAAATAGCTGGTGACCATGATGGCTTTGACCGAACCATCGAGCCTGGCGGCGATGTCGGCCAGGTCGGGCGCCGCGTCCGGCCCGATCTTGTAGAACAGCGGCCGCGCGCCGCAGGCGAGCACCGGCGGGATCATCGACATGCTGTGGTAGGCCGGCACCAGCACGCCGTCGCCGGCGCCGATGCCCATTTCGCGCAGGGCCAGCGCGATGGCGATGCGTCCGCTGGTGACCTGGCGCACGGCGCCCGCATCGAGCACCGAAGCGGGGCGCGCGCCGGCCCAGGCGGCGAATGAAGAACGCGACAGCACGGGCGCCAGCGGCACCCGGGGACGGCCTGGCGGTTTGATATCATTCGTCATGAGCATGATTGAGTATAAACGGTGCGGGGCCGGTTGGTCGAGGGTAAGAAACTGTTAAGATTGCAGCCTCTCGTGCGCCCGCGCGGCGCCTGAATAAAAAGGTTTTAATGAGCGAGCTGGTTCACGACTTCATTTTCCATGCGGCGCGCCGCACGCCGTGCGCCCAGGCGCTCGCTTACGGCGCGCAGCGGCTCGATTACGCGGCCCTGGCGCAGGCGGTCAGCGATGCCGCGCAGGTGTTCCTTGGCGCCGGCATCGGACGCGCCGAGCGGGTCGCCGTGTACCTGGAAAAGCGCATCGAGAACGTGGCCGCCTGCTTCGGCGCGACCGCTGCCGGCGCCGTGTTCGTGCCGGTCAACCCGCTGCTCAAGCCGGAACAGGTGGCCTACATCCTGGCCGACTGCAACGTCCGGATCCTGGTCACCTCGGTCGAGCGCCTGCGCCAGCTGGTCCAGGTGCTGCCCGGCTGCGCCGACCTGCATACCGTGCTGGTGGTCGGCGCCAGCGCCGAACTGCCCCATATCGCCGGCGTCAACGTGCAGGCATGGGCCAACCCACCAGTCGACCGCGAGCCGCAGCGCGTCATCGACACCGACATGGCCGCCATCCTGTACACCTCGGGCAGCACCGGCAGTCCGAAGGGCGTGGTGCTGTCGCACCGGAACATGACGGCCGGCGCCATCAGCGTGGCCGACTACCTGGAACTGGAGCCGGAGGACCGTGTACTGGCGGTGCTGCCGCTCAGCTTCGACTACGGCCTGTCGCAGCTGACCAGTGCCTTTCACGCCGGCGCCTGCGTGGTGCTGATCAACTATCTGTTCCCGCGCGATATCGTCAAGGCGGTCGCCGACGAGGCCATCACCGGCCTGGCCGCGGTGCCGCCGCTGTGGATTCAGCTGGCGCAGCTGGCGTGGCCGGCCGATTGCAGCTTGCGCTACCTGACCAATAGCGGCGGTGCGATGCCGCTGCCGGCTGTGGCGGCGCTGGGCGCTGCGCTGCCGAACGCCAGCCTGTACCTGATGTACGGGCTGACCGAAGCGTTCCGCTCGACTTATCTGCCGCCGTCGGAGCTTGAGCGCCGTCCCGATTCGATGGGGCGCGCAATCCCGAACGCCGAAGTGCTGGTGGTACGCCCCGACGGCACGCTGTGCGACGCCGGCGAGCCGGGCGAGCTGGTGCACCGCGGCGCGCTGGTGGCGCTCGGCTACTGGAACGATGCGGCCAAGACGGCCGAACGCTTCCGCCCGGCGCCGGGCCAGGATCCGGGCCTGCCGCTGCCCGAGATCGCGGTCTGGTCGGGCGACACCGTGCGCCGCGATGCCGACGGCTTCCTGTACTTCATCGGACGCAGCGACGACATGATCAAGGTCTCCGGCTACCGCATCAGCCCGACCGAAATCGAGGAAGCCGTGCATGCCACGCAGCTGGTGGCCGAAGTGGCGGCCTTCGGCGTCGCGCACCCGGTGCTGGGCCAGGCGATCGTGCTGCTGGCCGTCGCGCGCGCGGGCGAGCCGGTGGCGCCGGCGCTGCTGCTCAAGGAATGCCAGCGCCGCCTGCCCGCCTACATGGTGCCGGCCCATGTCGACATCCGCAGCGAGGCGTTTCCGCGCAACCCAAACGGCAAGATCGACCGCAAGCTGCTCCAGCAATCCTATTCCACGCTGTTTGAAAGCCCGACACCATGAGCAGTCCCAAGCCGGTGCACGCACCGCAGACCCAGTTCCCCGTCGTCGACGATTGCCTGCAAGTGGGCGGCATCGCGCTGACCCGGCTGGCGCAGCGCGTCGGCAGCACGCCGTTCTACGCCTACGACCGCGCGCTGCTGACCGAGCGCGTGGCGCACCTGCGCGCCCACCTGCCGGCCGGCATCGCGCTGCACTACTCGATCAAGGCCAACCCGATGCCGGCGCTGGTGCAGCACATGGCGGGCCTGGTCGACGGCCTCGATGTCGCTTCCGGCGGCGAAATGAAAGTCGCGCTCGACACCGGCATGCCGGCCGCGCGCATCAGCTTCGCCGGCCCCGGCAAATCCGAGGCGGAACTGGCCCAGGCGCTGGCCGCCGGCGTGTGCGTGAACATCGAATCGGAACGCGAAATCCGGATCCTGGCGCGCCTGGCGCAGGAAACCGGTGTCAAGGCGGCGGCGGTGGTGCGGGTCAATCCCGATTTCGAGCTGCGCTCCTCGGGCATGAAGATGGGCGGCGGCGCCAAGCAGTTCGGCATCGACGCCGAACTGGTGCCGGCCATGCTGGTGCTGGCCGCCGCAGCCGGCATCGACGTGCTGGGTTTCCAGATTTTCAGCGGCTCGCAAAGCCTCAAGGCCGACGCCATCATGGAAGCGCAATCGCGCACGGTCGAACTGGCGCTGCGGCTGGCGGCCGGCGCGCCGGCCCCGGTGCGCCAGCTCAATATCGGCGGCGGCTTCGGGATTCCGTATTTTCCGGGCGAGCAGGCGCTCGACATCGCGCCCATCGGCGCCCACCTGGCGCAATTGCAGCAGCAGGTCGCGGCCGCCTTGCCGCAGGCGCAGCTGGCCATCGAGCTGGGGCGCTACCTGGTCGGCGAGGCCGGCGTGTACGTGGCGCGCGTGGTCGACCGCAAGCTCTCGCGCGGCCAGGTGTTCCTGGTCACCGACGGCGGCCTGCACCACCACCTGGCGGCGTCGGGCAATTTCGGCCAGGTGATCCGCAAGAATTACCCGGTCGCGATCGGCAACCGGATGGCCGGCGGCGAACGCGAATCGGTGTCGGCGGTAGGACCCTTGTGCACGCCGCTCGACCTGCTGGCCGACAAGATGGAGCTGGCGCAGGCCGGGCCCGGCGACCTGCTGGTGGTGTTCCAGTCGGGCGCATATGGCATCAGCGCCAGCCCGGCCGCTTTCCTCGGCCATCCGCCGGCGGTGGAAGTGCTGGTCTGAGGCCCTTTTTTTGCAGCAATTCAATTCGTTATCATTTTTTTCACATTTGAAGTTTTTGCCTTAAAATACGCACTTCATTTTGTGCCGCCGGTGCGCCAGGGTCTCTTTTCGAATGTCATGTCCATAGCAAAAAAACAACCAGGCGGCGCCCACGTCGCGCGCGGCGCGCTGCTGATGATGGCCCTCAAGATGGCCGAACGCAGCATCGGCTTCGTCAGCACCATGATCCTGGCGCGCCTGCTGACCCCGGCCGATTTCGGCCTGGTCGCGATGGCCATGACGATCGTCACGCTGATGGAACTGATGGGCGCGTTCGGCTTCGAGACCGCCATCATCCAGCGCCAGGA
Source organism: Massilia sp. (assembly GCA_025359245.1). Classification (GTDB taxonomy): domain Bacteria; phylum Pseudomonadota; class Gammaproteobacteria; order Burkholderiales; family Burkholderiaceae_D; genus Telluria_A. The sequence continues at coordinate 27,674 of JANYGW010000148.1, read as the reverse complement.
TGCCGGGCGCACCCATTACGACACGGCCTGGACGTTCGGCGTGATCTTCAGCGTGGCGACCGCGCTGATGCTGCTGGTGCTGGCGATACCGGCCGGGCATTTCTACCGCGAGCCGCGCGTGGCGACCATCCTGATGGTGCTGGCCGCCGGTGCGCTGGCCCAGGGCTTCGAGAATATCGGCACTGTCGCCTTTCGCAAGGAACTCGACTTCGGGCGCGAGTTCCGCTTCCTGCTGTCGAAGAAACTGGTGTCGTTCACCGTCACGATCGGGCTCGCGTTTGCGTTTCGCAGCTACTGGGCCCTGATCATCGGCACCGTAGTTGGCAAATGGTTTTCCGTCATGATCAGCTACCGCGTGCACCCGTTCCGCCCCAGGCTGTCGCTGGCCGCCACGCGCGACCTGTTCCATTTTTCGCGCTGGCTGTTCCTGTCCAACCTGGTGCTGTTTCTGCAAAACAAGTCCGACGCCTTCATCCTGGGGCGGACCGTCGGCGCCAGCGACCTGGGCTTGTACAACATCGCCAGCGAAATCGCGACGCTGCCGTCGACCGAAGTGATCGCGCCGATCAACCGGGCCGTGTTTCCCGCCTACGCGATGCTGTCGGCCGAGCTGGCGAAGCTGCGTGAAAAATTCCTCGAAGTGTTCCGCTTCATCGCCGTGATCTCGCTGCCGGTGTGCGTCGGGCTGGTGTGCGTGGCCGACCTTGCGGTCCAGGTCCTGCTGGGCGACAAATGGATGGCGGCGGTGCCGCTGCTGCAACTGTTTACCGTGTGCGGCCTGACCAGTTCGCTGCAATCGAACCTGATCCTGGTGATCATCGCGCTGGGCAAGCCGAAAGCGAACACGATGCTGTCGGCCGCCATGCTGGTGTTTTATTTGCCGGCCATGTTTTGGGCCAGTATCCATTACGGCACACTGGGTGCGACCTGGGTCCATCTGGTGATGTCGATCATCGTGCTGATTCCCTTGCATGTGGTCTTTTTCAGGCTGACCGAACTGCGTCCCGCGGCCTACTTCAATACCTTGTGGCGGCCAGCGCTGGCCGCGGCCGGCATGGGCCTGGCGGTCCTGGCGCTGGAGCAGCAAATCACAGCCTTGCACAGCGGTTTTCCGCCGCTGGCCGCGCTGGTGACGTATATGATTGCTGGTACACTCTGCTACGTTTCTTTCCTATTGATATTGTGGCACTTGAGCGGCCGCCCCGCCCACAGCGCCGAGACCGCCATCCTGTCGGAGCTCGCGCGCCGGCTGGGCCGCGGCGCGCAATCGACCTCTTGACTCACACAGACGACCATGGCAGATTTCTACCAACATCCACAGGCACTCGTCGAGACCGCGCAGGTCGGCAAGGATACCCGCATCTGGGCCTTCGTTCACGTGCTGGCCGGTGCGCGCATCGGTGCCGAATGCAATATTTGCGATCATGTGTTCATCGAAAACGATGTGGTGGTCGGCGACCGGGTCACGGTCAAATGCGGCGTCCAGCTGTGGGATGGCGTGACCTTGGAAAACGATGTCTTCGTCGGTCCGAACGCGACGTTTACGAACGACCCTTTTCCGCGCAGCAAGCAGTATCCGGACAGTTTTCCACGCACGCTGGTCAAGCGCGGCGCCTCGATCGGCGCCAATGCGACCATCTTGCCCGGCCTGACGATCGGCGCCAATGCGATGGTCGGGGCCGGTGCGGTGGTGACCCGCGACGTGCCGCCGAATGCGATCGTGGTCGGCAACCCGGCCCGCATCACCGGCTATGGCAATGCCGAACCGGCCGTGCACCAGCACGTCGCGCTGCCCTTGCTGCGCGAGCTGGGCGTGCGCGACGCCAAGCTGTATCGGATGCCGCTGATCGAGGACATGCGCGGCGCGCTGACCTTCGGCGAAATCGACCACCACCTGCCGTTTGCGCCGGTCCGCTTTTTCGTCGTCTTCGACGTGCCCAGCCGCGAAGTGCGGGGCGAGCATGCCCACCTGCAGCTGCATGAATTCCTCGTGTGCCTGCGCGGCAGCTGCTCGGTCGCGCTGGACGACGGCACGACGCGCGACGAAGTGCTGCTGGACTCGCCGACGATCGGCCTGCACATCCCGCCCAAGCTGTGGCGGGTGCACTATAAATACAGCCCGGATGCGATCCTGCTTTCGCTGTGTTCTGACAAATACGATGCCAACGATTATGTGCGCGACTACGACGAGTTTCTCGCGTCCACACTGAAGGGTCAGTAAATACCATGCCGCAAAACAAACCGATTCCGTTCCTCGATTTCGCCGCCATGCATGCCGAGCTGCGTCCCGAACTCGATGCCGCCTTCCAGCGTGTGCTCGATTCCAACTATCTGATCCTCGGCAGCGAAGTGGAACAGTTCGAGAATGAATTTGCAGCCTACTGCGATGCCAGCCATGCGATCGGGGTGGGCAACGGCCTCGATGCGCTGTTCCTGATCCTCAAGGCCATGGACATCGGTCCCGGCGACGAAGTGATCGTGCCGTCGAATACCTATATCGCCACCTGGCTGGCCGTGTCCTACGCCGGCGCCACGCCGGTGCCGGTCGAGCCCGACAGCGCCACCTACAATATCGACCCGGCCCGGATCGAAGCGGCCATCACGCCGCGCACCCGCGCCATCATGCCGGTGCACCTGTACGGCCAGCCGGCCGACATGGACGCGATCATGGAAATCGCCGCGCGCCACAAGCTGAAAGTGATTGAAGACGCCGCGCAGGCGCATGGAGCGCGCTATCGCGGGCGGCGCGTGGGCGCGCTGGGCGACGCGGCCGGCTTCAGCTTCTATCCTGGCAAAAACCTGGGCGCGCTGGGCGACGGCGGGGCCATCGTCACCAACGACGCCGTGCTGGCCGCGCGCTTGCGCATCTTGCGCAACTACGGCTCCAGCGTCAAATACCATAACGACGTCAAGGGCTACAACAGCCGCCTCGACGAACTGCAAGCGGCCTTCCTGCGCGCCAAGCTGAAAGGCCTGGACCTGGGCAACGAGCGCCGCCGCGCGGTGGCGGCGCGCCTGACCGAAGGCCTGTCCGGCAGCGACCTGGTGCTGCCGTTCGTGCCCGACTGGGCCGAACCGGTCTGGCACCTGTTCGTGGTGCGCACGCTGGCGCGCGAGGCGCTGCAGGCACAGCTCGGCGAGCGCGGCATCGGGTCGATGATTCACTATCCGATTGCCCCGCACCGCCAGGGCGCCTATGCAGAAATGGGACTGGCCGAAGGCGCGTTGCCGATCGCCGAGGCGATCCATCGGGAGGTACTGAGCCTGCCGATCTGGCCGCAGCTGCAAGCGGAGCAGGTCGAGCGCGTGATCCAGGTTTGCCTTGAGGCGGCCGCCGCCGGCCCGCGCGCCTGAACAGGCAGCCGCATGACCACGTCCGCCGCGCCCCGCGTCACAGTCATTGCGCTGTGCTACAACCACCAGCGCTTCCTGCTTGAAACGCTGGAGAGCATACACGCCCAGACTTTCCAGGATTTCGAGCTGATCGTCACCGATGATGCATCGCGCGACGATTCGCCGGCCATGATCGCGGCCTGGCTGGCCGCGCACCGGCCCGATGCCGCTTTCATCCGGCATACCGCTAACGCCGGCATTTGCCGCACGCTCAATGAAGCGCTGGCGCTGGCACGCGGCACCTACATCTGCATGGTTGCCACCGACGACACGTGGGAGCCGCAACGGCTGGCTGTGCAAGCGGCTGCGTTCGCCGGCTTGCCCGAGTCGGTCGCGCTGGTGTATTCGGACGCAGCCGAGATGGACGAACAGGGCGTCGCGCTGCCGGACAATTTCATTGCCCATCACCGTCCGGGCCTGGCGCCGCCGTCGGGGCGCGTGTTTTCCGAACTGGCCGACGGCAACTTCATTCCCGCGATGTCGACCACGATCCGCAAGAGCGCGCTGGCCGCCGTGGGCGGCTATGACGAGCGGCTGACCTACGAAGACTACGACATGTGGCTGCGCCTGGCGGAGCGCTTCGATATCGTTTTCTGCCCGGGCACGGTGGCGCGCTACCGGATAGTCGGCTCGTCGATGGTGCGCACGCTGTTTGTCAAGCCCACCGCCCAGCACTGCTTCACCAATGCGCTGATCCGCCAGCGCTGGCTTGGCAGCGCTCTGCTCAATGCCGGGCAGCGCAAGCGCTGGGCTGTGTGCCTGTCCGACGCGGCGTATGACCTGTACCTGCTCGATGACCGCCGCGCGCGCAGCGTGCTGTGGCAGGCATTCCGCCATGCCAGCGGGATGCGCGCGTTTCTGCTGGCACTGAGCTTCTCGATGGGGATCTCGCGCAAACGGCTGAAAAGGCTGTTCGGCCAGGACGCGGGAGCCGGAACATGAGTCGTGCCGCTGGCGACCCGGTCAAGGTCGGCTTCGTCCTGTTATCCAATTCGCGCCATCCGATCCCCAGCACCCGCATCGCGGCGCTGAACATGTTCCCGTTCCTGCGCGCCGCCCATTTCGAGCCGCACATCGTGTTCGAGCCAGAACACAGCGCCGAGCGGCCTGACCTGGACGGCCTGGCGCCGCGCATCGTGGCCGAAGGTTTCCGGATCGTGGTGTTCCAGAAGGTGCACGGTGCCAGCGTCGAAGCGCTCGCGCGCCAACTCGGCGAGGCCGGCGTGCGCACCGTGTTCTGCGTCTGCGACGTGATCGACGCCGGCATGGCGCAGGCCACCGATGCGACCATGGCCGTGACCGAATTTCTCAAGAGCCTGTATCCGCCTGCGCTGCAGCAAAAAATTCACGTCGTCCACGACGGCATCGAACACCCGGACATGCATCAGCGCGGGCCCAGCGATCGCCATGGCACGCGGGCCAGGCCGCTGCGCGCGGTGCTGGTCACCTCCGCCGAACTGGATCGGCTTGCGCAAATCGGCTCGCCGCCGAGCTGGCTGTCGGTGACCGTGGTGGGCCGCTATGCGAACACGCCGCTGCAGCGCCTGCGCGAGATTCGCTGGTCGCTGCTGGCGCAGCAGGACCGGCGCGCCCGTGTGGAGACCCTGGCGTTCCTGGCCAACCGGCGCATACGCTGCGTGGCCTGGGATGCCGCGCGGGTTTACCGTCAGATGCTCGATGCCGACGTCGGCATCATTCCCATCGATGCAGTCGAGCCGGCCGATCCGGCTGCCGCGGCGCCGGCCTGGAAGGTCAAATCGGAAAACCGCATGAGCATGAAGATGGGCGTAGGCTTGCCGGTGGTGGCCACGCCGATCCCGTCTTACCTGCCGCTGGTCAGCCAGGGTGAAAACGGCTTCCTGGCCCGCTCCCGCGCGCAATGGATCGAGTACCTGGATGGGCTGCGCGAGCCGGCGCTGCGCCAGCGCATCGGGCGCCAGGCGCGCGAGTCGGTCCTGCAGCGCTATTCGATGCAGGAGCAGGCGCGCCTGTTCATCGGCGTGCTCGATGCATTGACGGGCAAAGCAGGCGGCTAGGTGTCCCGGTTGACGACCCGGTTGAATACCTGCGCCAGCTGGCTGGCGCGATGGGTGCGGGCCGACGAGGCGATCAGCTCCTCGGTCGCCACATAGGCCTGGCCCCGGCGGATCTGGCCGAGCAAGCGTTCCAGCACCTGTCCGATGGCGGCGCTGTCGCTCATGTCGGCGATGGCGTCGAAGCCGGCCGTGCGCAGCACCCTGGCCGTTTCGCCGCTGGTGTCGACCAGGCCGAGGATCGGCTTGCGGGCCCGGAAGTACTCGTAGATCTTGGCCGGGATCTGGGTGTTGAAGGGCGTGCCCTGAAACACGATCAGGCCGTCGGCGCCCAGCATCTCCTGCAGCGCTACGCGGTAGGGCACCGGCGGCTCGACCTTGACGATGTCGCCGACCTGGTACTTGGCGACCAGCGTACCGATGTCGTCCATTTCGCCCGGTGCGCGCAGGATCACGCGCAGGCTGGCCGCGCCGACTTTGCCATCTGCCTTGAGCGCGGCCAGTGCTTCGAACAGCTGCGACGGGTCGCGTCCGGTGTCGTACAGCACGCCGCTGTGGACCAGGGTCAGGCGCTCGCCGGGCACGACCGCTACCGGCGCCGCGCCGCCGAAGCCGTCTTCGTCGTAGCCGTTTTCGATCACCGAGAACTTCGCTGCCGGCAGCTGCGGGAAGCGCGCGGCATACGAGTCGCGCGCGCTGTGGGTGGTAAATACCGCGGCGGTGCAGCGCATGATGGTCTGGCGTTCGATCCATGCATACACGGCGCGCTGCGGCTTGGACACCGGGTACGAGCTTTGCAGCATCGGGTCGCGGAAGTCGGCCACCCATGGCAGCCCGCTGATGCGGTGCAGCGCCAGCGCGATCAGGTGCGAGGTGGCGATCGGGAAGGTCGACCACAACACCTGCGGCTTGTACCTGCGGATCATCGACAGGCCGGCCGGCACCGCCGCGAACCACCACGAAACCCAGCGGTCGGGCAGGGCCAGCGCTTCCGGATAGCGGCCCTTGAAGCCGAGGTGGCGCTTGGTGTCGAGCGCAAATGCGCGCCGCACCACCAGGTTGGCCGGCACGCTGGCCAGCTGCGAGGGATTCTGCACGCCGTAGGCGCGCGGGCTGGCCGACAGCACCATCGGGTCCCAGCCGTTGCTGCCCAGGTGGCGCGAAAAGCTCAGCGTGCGCTGGATGCCGCTGCTCGCTGCCTGCGGTGGAAAGTGGAACGCGGTCAGCAGCACGCGCGGATTGACGACAATTTTTCCGTCGGGCGCATGCGAGTGCGTGTCGAAGTCGTCGTGCCCGCCGTGGCGTTCGTCCCAGGCCAGCCAGCGCAGCAGGCGCACGCCGAACATGAAGGGCGACTTGTCCCACGGCCGGCTGCGCGGCAGCTGGAAGCGGTCCTGGCTGCTGGTGACGGCCCCGACCCGGGTGGTGAAGGCGGCGGCGAAACCGGCGTCGCGCGCCATGCGCGTGTGGCGTTCGTCGAAGTCCTTGCCGACCTTGCCGTTCGGGTAGGCGAACATGCGCACCGGCTTGCCGATGATGTCTTCGAGCTCCTTCTTGCCGCCCTCGATCTCCATGCGCGAACTGGCGTCATCGAGGCTGGTCAGGATCGGATGCGAAATCGTGTGCGCGCCGATCTCGATGCCGGCGCGGTCCAGGTTGACCACCATCTCGGGGGTCAGCATCAGGCCGTGGTCGAGATGATCGCCGACCATCAGTTCGAGCCGCTTGATCAGATCGAAGCGCGCTTGCGGCGGCAGGTACTTGGACGCTTCGGTCAGGCGCCCGACGGTCAGCTTGCGGTCGTCCAGGCTGGCCAGCGAATAGGTGCCCAGCCCCAGTTCGGACAGGTCGAGCCGGCCGGCAGGCAGGTTCTGCACCGCTTCGATGATGCGGTCGTTCCACATGTTGTCGCCGCCGACGAAGCCGCTGGTGACGAATACCGTGGCGGGCAGCTTGAAATGCTGCAGGATCGGCAGCGCCAGGTCGTGCACCGAGCGGTAGCCGTCATCGAAGGTGATGCACACCGCGCGCGGCGGCATGCGCCCGGTGCCGATCAGCTGGACCGCGTCATACAGCGGAATCACGTTGAAGCATTCGGCCAGCAGGCGCATCTGCCAGCGGAAGGTGGCCACGTCCGGCTCGGACTCGAGCAGCGGATCCTTCGCTTCGAGGATGCGATGGTAGTTGACGATGCAAACGCGGCCGTCGCCGGCGCCGTGCGGCGCGATCGTGTTGCCCAGGGTGCGGATCAGGCCGCGGCCCAGGCGCGCGCTCAGTGAATCATGCATAGGCTGCCGCTCCTTGTCCTGCCAGTACCCGGGTGAACAGCGTGAGCTGCCCGGCGCTGGTGTCGTCCCAGCTGAATCGTTCTGCGTAGCGGCGCGTGGCGGCGCGGTCCGGGTAATCGGCGCGCAGCGCGCGCACGGAATCGGCCACGCCGTCTGCACTGCGCTGCGCCATCAGCAGTCCGGCTTCGGGGGCGGCCACCACTTCGGGTGTGCCCCACACGCGGCTGGCGATGACCGGCGTGCCGCACGCCATGGACTCAAGCAGCACGTTGGCCCAGCCTTCGCGCTCGGACGGCAGTACCAGCGCGTCGGCGGCGCCGTAATAGTCGCGCAATTGCGCCTGCGGCACCGCCCCCAGCAGGCTGACCCGGTCGGCCACGCCGAGCTGTTGCGCCAGCCGTTCCAGCATGCCGCGATTGGGACCGTTGCCGGCAATGAGCAGCCGCACGTCGGGCAGCTGCGCCAGCGCTGCCACGGCCAGCTCCTGCGCCTTGACCGGCACCAGGTGGCCGACCGCCAGCAGCGTGAAGCGGTCCAGGCCCAGGCGCGCACGCACGGCGTCGCGCTCGACCGGCTGGAACAGCTGCAGGTCGACGCCGTTGCGCAGCGAGACCACCTTGTCCGGCGCGATTCCCAGCTCCAGCATCTCGTCGCGCAGCGCATTGCAGACGGTGATGACGGCGGCGGCGCGTCCGGCGGCCCAGCGGATCATCCTGCGCGGCAGCCGGAACTGCGGGAACAGCGTGATGTCGGAGCCGCGCGCGGTGATCACGACTGGCTTGTTGAAGTATTTTCCCAGCAGCGCGGCGGCAACGCCGTCGGGATAAAAATAGTGGGCGTCGATCAGATCGAAGTCGTAGCCTTCGTCGAGCATGCGTGCGACCGTGGCGCGCGCTCCCAGCGCGAGCAGCGCCGGGGCCGCGTTCATGCCGACCTTGGGCAACACCGGATAGCGCGGATGTGCGATGTCGATGTCGAAGCGCTGTTCGCGCGCCGGCACTCTTGCGTGGCTGGCGTAGTCGCCGAAACGCGGATGCCGCAGCGGAAACCAGGGCACCGGCGCCACCACGCGCGCCTGCACCTGGCCGCTGGCGATCAGGTGGCGCAGCCGGGTCTCGACGAAGATGCCATGCCCGGGCCGCTGCGCATTCGGATACAAGGTGCTGAACGTCAGGATCTTCATGCCGCCGGCAAGCCCGTCAGGCGCGCGTAGATCTGCTGGTAGCGCGCCACGCTGATCGGCCAGTTGCGCTCCGTTTCGACAAAGTGGCGGCCGTTGGCGCGCAGCGCCGGCCAGCTGTCCTGGGCCGCCAGCAGGTCGCCCACGTTGGCGGCCAGCGAGTGCGGATCGTCGGCCTTGAACAGCACGCCGGTCTTGCCGTGTTCGATCAGTTCCAGATGGCCGCCGACGTCGGACGCGGCCAGCACCCGGCCCTGGGCCATCGCTTCGAGCGGTTTCAACGGGGTCACCAAATCGGTCAGGCGCATCGACAGGCGCGGATACACCAGCACGTCGAGCAGGTCGTAGTATTGCTGCACCTGTTCGTGCGGCACGCGCCCGGTAAACACTACCTTGTCGGCGATGCCCAGTTGTATGGCCTGCTGGCGCAAATTGGCGTCCTGGGGGCCGCCGCCGACCAGCAGCACGCGCAGGTTGGGCTGCCGGGCCAGCAGGGCCGGCACCGCGCGCAGCAGCACGTCCAGGCCTTCGTAGGCGTAAAACGAGCCGATGAAGCCGATCAGGCGCATGTCCTGCAGGCCCAGCTTGCGCTTCAGGTCGAGGTCGGCCACGCCGCCCACGGCGAACTTGTCGATGTCGACCGCGTTCGGGATCACGGTCACCTTGTCGGCGGCGATGCCGCGCGCGACGATGTCACGCCGCAGGCCTTCGCAGATGGTGGTGACCGCATTCGCGTTCTTCAGCGCGTAGGTTTCGAGCGCGCGCGTTGCGCGGTAGCGCAGGCCGAATTCCTTGGCTGTGCCATGGTCGACTGCGGCGTCTTCCCAAAAGGCGCGCACCTCGTACACGACAGGGATGCCGAATTTCTTACCGGCGCGCAGGGCGGCGATCGCATTCAGGCTGGGCGAATGCGCATGCAGCACGTCCGGCTTGATCTGCGGGATGATCTCGCACAGGCGGCGGGTCAGTCCGTCGATCACTTCCTTCTGGTTCAGCACCGGCAGCCGGGCCAGCAGGCCGCCGCTCTTTGGCGTGCGGTAGAAATGCAGGCCGTCGACGTCTTCCTCCAGCGCGCCGGTCGGGCCCTGCTTGGAGCCGGTCACGTGGAAGGTCTCCCAGCCCAGCGCCTGCTGCTCGCGCAGGATCGAACGGGTGCGGAAAGTATAGCCGCTGTGCAGCGGGATCGAGTGATCGAGTACGTGCAGGATGCGCATCAAACGCCCCCCGCCGCAGCGCCGTTCTTGCGCAGGAAGGCTTCGAACATCAATACCGACCATAGCGATACCGTGTGGTCTTTGGCGCCGGACTGGTGCTGGTCGATCATCTGTTTGAGGTAGTCTTCGTTGAAAATGCCGGTTTCAAGCAGCGCCGGATTGAGCACCGCACGGCGCATCGACTCGCGCAGCGGGCCGCGCAGCCAGGCGCCGAGCGGAATCGAAAATCCCATCTTCTTGCGGTACAGGATATCGTCCGACAGGTAGGGCTTGAGCGCCTTCTTGAAAATATGCTTGCCTTCGCCGTTGCGCAGCTTGGACGAGGACGGCAGGCCGGACACCCACTCGACGAACTGGTGGTCGAGCAGCGGCACCCGCACTTCGAGCGCGTGCGCCATGCTGGCGCGATCGACCTTGGTCAGGATGTCGCCCGGCAGGTAGGTCTTCATGTCGATGTACTGGATGATCGACAGCGGGTCGTCGGTCGGCGCGTTGGCGGCATGCGCGCGCATCACCTCGATCGCGCGGTAGCCCTGCAGGCGGCTGCGGAATTTGTCCGAAAACAGCTCGTCGCGCACGCGGTCGGCCTGGATCGACACGCCGTGGAAATAGCCTTCGACCAGGTCGCGCGCGAGCGCCTCGAAGGTGGTCTTGGCGCGGAACATGCGCGGCGCCCAGTCGGCCTTCGGGTAGGTCTTGCCGAGAAAGCCGAACAGCGGTTTGCGCACCGTCAGCGGCAGCATCGAGCGCACCTTTTCCTCGCCCATGGCGAAGCGGTGGCGCCGGTAGCCGGCAAAGTTTTCGTCGCCGCCATCGCCCGACAGCGCTACCGTCACGCGCTTGCGCGCTAGCTGGCAGACCCTGTAGGTTGGAATCGCCGAGCTGTCGGCATACGGCTCGTCGTACAGCGCGGCCAGGGTGTCGATCAGGCCGTAGTCGTCGGTGTCCACGGTTTCGCGGTGGTGGCTGGTCTTGTACTGGGCCGCGACCTGGCTGGCGTATTCGGATTCGTCGAAGGCCTTGTCGTTGAAGGCGATCGAGCAGGTATTGACCGGCTCCCGCGTCAGGCCGGCCATCATGGCCACGATCGCGCTCGAATCGACGCCGCCCGACAGGAAGGCGCCCAGCGGCACGTCGGCGATCATGTGGCTGGCCACCGCTTCGCGCAGGCGCACCACCAGTTCCTCTGCCATCTCGTCTTCGGCCATCGGCGCGTGCGGCGCGAACGGCACGTCCCAGTATTTTTTCGGCGCAGGCGCCGCTTGTCCCACCTTCAGCGTCAGCGTGTGGCCCGGCGACAGCTTGAGGGCGCTGCTGAAAATGGTGCGCGGCTCCGGCACGTAGCCGTAGGCGAAATAATCCTCGACCGCGCGCGGATCGATCTCGCGCTTCAGGTTCGGAAAGCACAAGAGCGACTTCAGCTCGGAGCCGAACACCAGCATGCCGTCCGGCAGGAAGGCGTAGTGCATCGGCTTGATGCCGAGCCGGTCGCGCGCCATGAACAGCGTCTGGGCGTTGCGGTCCCAGATGGTGAAGGCGAACATGCCGCGCAGGCGCGCCACGCAGGCTTCGCCCCATTGTTCCCACGCATGCACGATCACTTCGGTGTCGCAATGGGTGCGGAACACGTGGCCGAGCGCGGCCAGTTCTGCCATCAGCGCCTGGAAATTGTAGATCTCGCCGTTGAACACCACCACCACGCTGTGGTCTTCGTTGAACAGCGGCTGCTGGCCGGAGGTCAGGTCGATGATCGACAAGCGCCGGTGGCCGAAGCCCAGTCCTGGCTCGATGTGCAGGCCGCCTTCGACCGGACCGCGGTGAAACTGGGTCTCGTTCATCCGGTCGAGCATGGCGCGGTCGATCTCGCGCCCGCCGCGCATATCAAAAATTCCGACTATTCCGCACATGGTGTGATCGTCTCTTTTAAATTCAGTTTGGTCTTGCGCAGTCCGTCGTACAGGGCGACATACGCCGCCACCATTGCGCTGACGCTGTAATGGGTTTCGATGCGCTCGCGTCCGGCCGCGCCATGGCGCGCCGCCAGCGCGGGATCCTGCGCGTAGCGCGCCAGCGCAGCCGCCAGCGCACCGGTGTCGCCGGCCGGCGCCAGGGTGCCGGTTACGCCATCTTGCACCAGTTCGGGAATGCCGCCCACCGCGGTCGACACCACCGGCAGGCCGCACGCCATCGCCTCGAGCAGGGTGACCGGCGTGCCTTCGGCAATCGAGGATAACGCAAACACGGAAAAGCCGCGCATCAGCTGGGCGATATCGGTACGGGCGCCGGCCAAAGTCACGACGTCGCCGAGGCCGGCGGCGGCCACCTTGGCTTCGAGCGGGGCGCGCAGCGGGCCGTCGCCGACGATCACCAGGCGCATAGGCGGGTGCTGGCCGGGCAGCATGGCAGCAAAGGCATCGACCAGGCCGGCCTGGTTCTTGACGTCCTGCAGCCGGCCGACGGTGCCGATCACGAACTGGCCGTCGGCCGGCGCGCCTGGATGGAAGTGCGCGGTATCGACGCCGTTATTGATCAAGAGGTTCTTGGCGTCCGGGATCCCGACCACCTCGCGCAGCCAGCGCTGCAGGTCGCCCGAGACCGGGACATAACGGTCAATGAAGGGCGCCATCAGGCGCCGCAGCAGGTTGTGCTTGCGGTTCAGTCCTTGCGGGTCGCCGGCATCGCGCCCGTGTTCGGCATGCACGCGGATCGGCACGCCCGCCATGGCCGCGACCAGGTTGTATTCGATGGTCGACAGGTTATACGTGTGCAGGATGGCCGGGCGCAGGCGGCGCAGCAACTTCCACAGCGCGGCATGGGTGCCCAGGCCGAGGCCGGGCGCCTTGTCGAGCGCATACAGTTCGACGCCGGGCTGGGTGATCTTGTCGGCGAATGCGGTGTAGCCGGTCAGGCAGACGATCGCATGGCGGTATTTTTCGGCCGGCATGCGGTTGACGCAATCGACCAGCAAGGTTTCGAGACCGCCGAAATCGAGCCGGTAGATCAGGTGCACGACCAGGCTGGCCCGGTCGTGTGCGTGTGCCGCTGCCGCCATCTCAATTGCTCCTGGTGCGCTCGAGCGAAGATTCGACTGCGGTCAGGTTGGCATCGAGGAAGGCGCGCAGCGCGCTGCGCGCATCGTCCTGATGTTCCCCATATGGCGCCGAGACCATCACGGCCGCGCCGTCGTCGCCGCGCATGGCCAGCTTCAGGCCGGCCTGGCGCAGCTTGCCGGCGTACGCATTGGTGAGCGGCTGGCCGGCGATCGACATCCACTGCCACACGAGGAAATTGCCGGACGGGCCCTGCATGCGCGTCTCGCGCAGCACCAGCGCGCGCCCCGCCAGCTGCTCGGTGCGCAGCGCGCCGCCGTTCTCGTGGTAGTCGTCCTTTTCGCCGGCCAGCCGGTTCATTGAACTGATCAGCTTCTTGTCGGCGGTCTGGTTGCGGTAGTACAGGATGGTCAGCGCCACCGGCTGCAGCTGGCCCTGGCGGTAGACGCCATTGAAGGCCGCGTCCGGCGCGGCGAAGCTCGGCACCCAGCTCGAAAACGCGGGCGTGGCGCTCCAGCTGACCGGGATCGCGCCCAGGGTGGCCGGTTTCGGGTTGAAGTTGGCCTTGTCGTTGACGCTGGCCAGCAGGGGCCACAGCGCGCACGCGGCGACCACGGCCAGCGCCATGTTGCGGATCTGGGCCGTCGGCGCGTAAGCAGAGGCGGGCGCCGGCGCCAGCGTGGCCGCCTCGATGTCGGTGTCTTCGCGCCAGAAGCTGCCGATCCAGAACATCAGGAACATCACCAGGCCGAAAAAAATCCAGCCGTAGATCAGGTGGTCGACACCAGTGGCCAGCGCCATGTTGCTGGTGTGGCCGATCATCACGATCATGTAGGCGCGCAGGCCATTGGCGATGACCGGCACCACGATCGCCATGCCGATGAACAGGACGCGCCGCGCTGTCGAACGGTAGGTCAGGTAGGCATACAGGCAGCCGATGGTGACCGAGGAAATCAGGTAGCGCACGCCGCTGCACGCTTCCACTACCGACCAGCTGCCGGTCGGCAGTTCAAAGCGGGTGCCGTTGCGCAGCACCGGGATGCCGGTGGCCTGCACCGCCCAGACGGTGAAGTTGGCGGTAAAGTCGATCAGCGGGCCGATGAAGATTTCGCCGAACGGCACCGCGAACAGCAGGAACAGCAGCGGGAAAGCCAGCGAGCCGGCCAGCTTGCGCCCGAAAACAGCCAGCGCGATGACAGGGAACATGGCCACGAAGGCGTACTGCATGACGACCTGCACTTCGCCCATGCGCGCCAGCGTCCAGCCGGCGCCGACGGCGAGCAGCATGGCGAGCGCCGGCCACCACGGCGACGGCGGCAGCGCCGTGAAGTTGGTGCGCCGGCGCCAGATCAGCCACAGGCTGATCGGCGCGATGATGTAGCCATGGGCGAAGGTTTCGGAGCTGTTCCAGATATCGACAATCGTGCGCGCCGTGCCGAAATAGAAGGCGAACGGCGCGAGCAGGGCGATGGCCAGCAGCAGCACGACCGTGCCGGACAGGGACGGGACCGGCGTGCGCGCCAGTGCAGGGGAGTCGTTCATGAGCATTCCAGCCTCGCTTCGATACGCGCCAGGTTGCTGGGCCAGCTGTACTGGCTTTCGACCTTGGCGCGCGCGGCGGCGCCCAGGCTGGCGTCGGGTTGGGCCAACAGGCCGGTCAGGGTGGTGATGAAAGCGGCGCCGCCGTCGGCCAGCAGCAGCTCAACTCCGGGGACCGCGTCGATGCCTTCGAGCGCCTGCGCTGATACGACCACCGGTCGCGCCATGGCCATCGCTTCGAGCACCTTGTTCTGGATACCGCGCGCGATGCGCAGCGGGGCCACGCAGATCTCGGCGTGGGCGATGTAGGGGCGCACGTCGGGCACGGTGCCAGTGACGTGCACGCCCGGGTTGGCGGCCAGCGCCTGCACGGCCGCCGCCGGGCGCGCGCCGACAATATAGAAGCGCAGCGCGGGGTCTTGCGCCAGCAGCTGCGGGAACACCTCGGCCGCGAACCACTGCACGGCGTCGATATTGGGCCAGTAGTCCATCGCGCCGGTAAACACCAGCGCCCGTTCAGCGGCGCCGTACGGGCGCTCATAGACGCGTTCGGGCGAAAAATAATCGGTGTCGACGCCGTTGTTGAAGTAACCGATCCTGGCGTCGCTTTCCGGCGCCAGCGTGCGGAACAGGTCGGCCTCGGGCGCGGACACGAACAGCGCAGCATCGGTGCTCGCCGCCACATGGCGTTCGTAGGCGAGCAGGGTGTCGGCTTCGCGCCGGTAGACCCAGTTCATCGGCCAGCTTTTTTGCGCGGCGTACTGGCGCCACTTGTCGGAATCGATGTCGCAGAAGTCGACCACCCGGCGCGCCTGCGGATACGCTTCGGCGTACTGCGCCATCGGCGACGAGAACACCAGCACGCGCGCAATCTGGTGGCTGGCCATGGCCTGGTCGACCCAGGCCTGCATGGCGCTGTTCCTGTAGTAGTCGAACGACAGCGCGCGCCCGCCCAGCAGCGCGCCCAGGCTGCGCACGCGTCCTGTCAGCGGATTGAGCCTGGCGAAATGGCTGGTGGTGCACAGCGCCTCGACCTTGGGCACGTGCTGCCAGTCGTCGTCGTCGTCGACGAAGGTGGCCAGGTGCACGCGGTAGTGCTGCGCCAGGTGTTTGAGCAGGTGGTAGGAGCGGATCTTGTCGCCCTTGTTGGGCGGATAAGGAATCCGGTGGATCAGCAATAACAGGTTTTCCACGCGCTTATCCCAGGCTACGGACGATGTAAGGGCCGAGGAAATTGGCCAGTCCGATCGGCATCTTCTTCCACATCTTGATGAAGAGCTGATATTTGGGATTCAAAGGATTATTGTCGGGCAGCTCGGTCGACGCAATCAGCTTGTATTCGTAGGCCAGCGGGGTGGGCGAGAAGCCCCAGTTCTTCTTGAAGTCGAAGGCCCCGGTGCCGAGCTTGCTGCGGCCGAAATCGAAGATGCGGGCGCCGCGCAAGGCCGCCGCCTGCATCAGGTTCCAGTACATGAAATCGTTGCCGGCGACGTCGCGCGCGGCCGGCATGCCGCCGCCGTAGTACGGCAGCACTTCGTCGCGCCAGTAAAAACTCATCACCGCCGCGATCAGGGCATGGTCCTTGACGATGACGCGGATTTCGCAGTCGTCGCCGAACACTTCCTTGATCACCTTGAAGTAGGACTTGGGGAACACGGGCGTGCCGAGCCGGTGCACGCTGGTCGCGTAGCAGATGAAGAAGCGCTCGATGGTCTGGTCGATCTCGGCCGTCAGGCCCAGCTTGATCCCCTTGCGCACCATCGCGCGCTGCTTGCGCGGGATGGCGTTCATGTTTTCTTCGTCGTCGCCGCTGATCTCCTTGCGGAACGTGACGTACAGCTCCTTCTGGTGCCAGGCCGGGTCGCCCTCGTGGGCCGCGACCAGGTTGCGGTATTCGAGGTGGCCGACGTTCAGTTCGCGCGCGAGCTTGTCGGCGGCCGCGTCGAGCAGCGGCCGCGCGGCATCGACGCTGGCGACGACGCCGCCCAGCACGCAGAACGGCAAGGAGCCGAGCGAGTGGCCGAACAAACGGCTCTTGACCTGGGCCAGCGGCAGGATGCCGACGATGCGGCCATCCTGCTCGACGAAATAGAACCACGTCTTGTGGCCGTACACGCGCTCGATGATGGTTTGCCAGCCGGCCTTGTGGAAGAAGGTCGCATCGGGAGTGAGCTGGACGAAGGCATCCCAGCGCGTGTAGTCGGACGGCTGCAGCAGGTGCAGGCTGAGCGCGCCGGCGGCCGCCGCGCCCGGGGCGGAATCGACCAGGGTGTTCATGCGCGGTCCACGAAAATGCGGTCCATGCGGTCCCACGCGAAATCGTCGGTCAGCGCCTTGATGCGGCCTTCCATGCGGCCCAGGTTGACGTAATGGCGAAAGCGCGACTTCAGGTCGATGCCCTCGGGACGCGGCTGGCCGGGATCGATCTCCCACGGGTGGAAATAGAAGATCGCCGACTCGCCGTCGTCGTCATTCACCTTGCGCATCATCCAGCGCGACAGCGCATATGGCAGCAGCCGGAAATAGCCGCCGCCGCCGGCCGGCAGGTTGCGCGCACCCATGCGCACGGTGGTGATCGGCACTTCGAGCAGGCCGTCGGCGCCGTTCGGATAAAACGCGAAGCGGGGCGCATCGGGCATGCCGTAATGATCGTGCGCGATCGGGTAGATGCTCGAGCTGTAGCGGTAGCCGGCGTCGAGCAGCGCATCGAGCGCCCACAGGTTGGCGCCGCCGATCGAAAAGCTGGGCGCGCGGTAGCCGCGCACCGGCTGGCCGGCGATATCTTCGAGCAGCTTCTTGCTGCTGGTGATGTCTTCGGTGAATTGCGGCAGGTCCTGGTCGGAGGCGCGCAAGTGGCTGTAGCCGTGGCTGGCCACTTCATGGCCGGCGGCCGCGATGCGCCTGACCATGGCCGGATAGCGCTCGGCGATCCAGCCCAGCGTGAAGAAGGTCGCGTGCACCTTGGCGTCGGCCATCAGCGCGAGGATGCGCTCGATGTTCGCTTCGACCCGGCACTCGCGCGTCGGCCAGCTGGCGCGGTCGATGTGGGGCGCGAACGCCGACACCTGGAAATAGTCCTCGACGTCGCAGGTCATGGCGTTGCGGATAGGCGCGCCGGGGGCGCGTGGTCGGGGTGGGGCCAGGATCATTATTCGTTGTTGTGGTTAAGTGGGGTGTTGGCCCCGGCCGGCGTGGCGACGATTTTTTTCAGGATGTTCAGCACCGACACCACCGATTTTTCAAGGCGCATCATGCGCTCGTCGAGCAGCGGGCTGTTGTCGGCCGACGGCGCGGCGGCGGCATCGGGCGCGGCATCGGCGGCGGGCTGGGACGGCGGCAGTTCGAATTCCTGGTTGATGTCGCCGATCACATCGGCGACGTCGTCTTCGGCGAAAGCGTGGATCTCTTCGAGGAAGCCATTGAGCTCAGGCGGTCGCACAGGGTGTTGACCTTGCGCGGAATGCCGCCGGTATAGGCGAAAATGGCGGCGTGCGCGGGGTTCGAAAACGACGGGTCGCCGCTCCAGCCGACGGTCGCCAGCCGGTGTTCGATGTAGGCCTTGGTTTCCGGCTCGTCCATCGGACCCAGGTGGTAGCTGGCGATCACGCGCTGGCGCAATTGCTGCATGCCGGGGCTGTGCAGCGTGGTGCGAAACTCCGGCTGGCCGATCAGGAAGGTCTGCAGCAAACACTTGTCGTCGGTCTGGAAGTTCGACAGCATGCGCAGTTCCTCGACCGTGCCCGGCTTCAGGTTCTGGGCTTCGTCGACACCAGCAGCGCGCGCTTGCCCTGCAGGTCGGAGGCGCGCAGGAAGGCTTCGAGCCGGGTCAGGAGGTCGGCCTTGCTGACGTTTTCGTAGGGCAGGCCGAAGGCCGACACCACCATGCGCAAGGTGTCGTCCGAGTCGAGGTGGGTGTTGACGATGTGGGCGGCGACGATCTGTTCGGACGGCAGGTTGTTGAACAGGTTGCGCACCAGCGTGGTCTTGCCGGCCCCGACTTCGCCGGTGATGACGATGAAGCCCTCGCCCTGCGACAGGCCGTACTCGAGGTAGGCCATGGCGCGCTTGTGGCCCTTGCTGCCGTAGAAGAAATGGGGATCGGGGCGCAGCCGGAACGGTTTTGCGCTGAGCCCGTAAAATGATTCATACATCGCGATTCGACTCCGCTAAAGCTGCATGGAAAGTGATGCCGACACGGCGTTCTCGGTATACGGCCGGCCGATCACGAGCGCGCCTGCAGTGTGGCGCAGTTCGACTGTGCCGCTCAATTTGGCGCGCAGCTGGTGGCGCATGCCCAGCCGCACCGAGCTGGAGCGCATCTGCAGGTCGCCCGACAGCGACGCATTTTCGGTCACGTCGCTGGCCAGCGTCAGGCTGGTGCGCCCGGCCAGCCGGTAGTCGAGCGAGGCGGTAAAGCCCTTCTGGCTGGTGTTGTCGTTGATGGTGTTGACGCTGTTGCCCAGCAGCGGGCTGTCGGTCTCGCGCACCGACAGCGCTTCGCGCCGCACGCGGTAGGCGCTGAACAGGGCGCTGGTGCGCCCTTCGCGAAAGGCCATGCTGGCGCGCAGCTGCTTCTGCAGGCTGTAGCGGTTGCTGAAATAATTGATATTGTTGGCCAGCGCGGGCGGCAGGCTGTTGGCCAGGATGTAGGCTTCGACCGCCTTCTGGCGTTCGATCGGATCGGGGAAGTTGGCCCGGAACAGGCCGTCGAGCATGTCGGCCGTGTCGATCGCCGACGGCAGCAGGAAATTGGCGCGCGTGGTGGTGACCGAGTCGTCGTAATCGATGTTCCAGGTCGTGGTGCGGCTGCGGTGGGTGGCCTTCAGCGAGCGGCTCGGACCGTAGTAGCGGCGGCCCAGGCTCGCCGTCAGGCTGGTGCGGCGGCTCGGATTCCAGGCCGCGCCCGCGTTCCACGACTTGCCGCTGGTGGCGCCGCCGAGCGAATTGTAGTCGTAGCTGTCGTAGCCGACCCCTGCCGTCAAGTCGACGGTCGGCACGACCTTGTAGCGCAGGTTGAGGTTGCCGGTCTTGATGGTACTGTCGGTGGCGAGGCTGTCGCTGATTTTTTGTTCGCTCAGCTGCACGCCCCAGCCCAGCGTGCGGAAGGCGGCGCCGCTGTTGACGTTGAGCGAGGTGGTGCTGCCGTCGGTGTTGCCCAGGCCGACGCGGCCGGCATCGACCGAATCGCGCGCATAGCGCAGTTCGGCGGTGGCCTCCGAGCCGAACCGGTGCACCAGGTAGGGGCTGACGCGCCAGGTCTGCACTTCGGTGCGGTTGGCCGACGAGTAGGCATTGTTCTGGACCACCTGGCCGAACGGCGAGATGTTCTGCTGCGCGCGCGTGGCCATGGCGTCGACCAGCAGCACCTCGTCGATCAGCTTGGCGTGCGCGTCGGCCTGCAGGTTGCGCGCGCTGCGGTTGGTGCCGCTGATGTCCTTGTCCTGCATGACAAAATACTGCAGCTGGTAGTGGGCGTTGACGGTCAGGCGCGGGCCCTTGTGCCTGAGCATGAAGCCGGGCGTGATTTCGCTGACCCACTGGCCCTGGGCCAGCGCGGCCTCCTGCAGCGCGACGTTGTCGGTGTAGGTTTCGCGCAGGTCGAGCGTGGGCACGAAGGTCCAGGCGGCCTGCGCCGATGGCGCCAGCAGCAGCGTCGCCAGTGCCAGCGGCATGGCCAGCGGACGCGCCCAGGCGCGCGCCACTGCCCGCGCCAGACTAGGCGTAGTGATAGTCATAAGTCTCTTCGACGCCAGGAAATTCACGGGTCTTGTTGTAGATCAGGTTGACATTGCTGCAGCCTTCGAGCTGGCGCAGCGATTCCTTGACCGCGTGCTGGGTCGTCGTTTCCGATTCGACCACGAGCACGATCTGGCCCATGTGGCTGGCCAGCACGTGCGCTTCGCTGGTGAGCAGCAGCGGCGGCGAATCGAAGATGACGATCCGGTCCGGATAGCGGTTGGCGATTTCGGCGACAAACGCGCTCATGGTCTGGCTGGCCAGCAGTTCGGTGGCGCGCGGGCTGCTGGTGCCGGCCGACAGGATCGACAGCGTGTCGACATTGGTGCGCAACAGGACGTCGGCCAGGTCGAGCTTGTCGTCGAGCAGCAAGTCCATCAGGCCGCGCTGGGCCGGCAGGCCGAGCACGCGCAGCACCGACGGACGCGCCACGTCGGCGTCGACCAGCAGCACCGTGTGGTCCAGTTCCATGGCAATGCTCATCGCCAGGTTGATCGCGCAATAGGTCTTGCCTTCGCCCGGCAGCGAGCTGGTGATCATGATCAGGTTGCCCGGCTTGTCGCCCGGGTTGCGTTCGGCGAAAGCGCGGTTGATCAGCGGCCGCTTGATGATGCGGAAATCCTCGACCAGGGTGGTGCGACCGCCGGCGGCGGTGACCATGCCCGAGTCGCGCATGTGGGCCAGGTCCAGCGTGACCTTCTTGACGGGGCGCGGGGCCGCGTCCGACGCCGGCGCGGCCGGCGCGCTCGCTTCGACCGCCACGGCTGCCGCTGCGGCGACCATCGGTGGCGCTGGTACGGCGGCTGCGGCGGCGACCACCGGTGGCGCCGCTACGGCGGCTGGCCCGACGGCCGGCGCGGTAGCGGCGCTATCGGCGGCTGGCAGTGCGACGCCCGCTGCGGCGGCCGCATTCGCTTCACGCTGCTTGAGTTCCCGGTTTGCTGCTTTTTCGATAATGCTCACAATGTCCCCCGAGATCGATCAGGCCACAGGCCTGAGAATGATGGCCGCCATGACGGCGCCATACGCGCTAAACAGCAGGAATACCGACACCCCGAGGCCGTACAGGCGCTTCTTGTGGCGCGCCTTCTGTTCGGCGGTCCAGTTCATGCTGATGCTGCCCAGGATCGGCACGCCGGTCACTTCGCGCAACGCGGACTGGCTCAGGAAGGTCGGGCGGAACTGGCTCATCAGGAGCGCGGCACCGAGGCCGATCGCCAGCGCCAGCACGAACACGGCCGACATGTAGCGCGGACGGGGCGGGCCGGCCGGCGTCAGCGGCGCGGTGGGCGGATCGATGACGCGGAAGGTCAGCATGTCGGTGGCCGAACTGAGGTCGCCCGACAGCTTGGCCTGCTCGCGCCGCTCGACCAGCTTCTGGTAGTTATCCTTGTTGACGGCGTAGTCGCGGTTCAGCTGCGAGAGCTGGGCTTCGACTTCCGGCGCGGCCGAGCTCTGTGCCTTCAGGCGCGCGGCGCGGGCGGCGAATTCGTCGGCGCGCGCGCGCAGCGAGGCGACCTTGGCTTCGGCTTCCGACAGCGAGACCTTCAACTGCTGCAGCATGGGGCTGTAGCTGGCGCCCGGATCGGCGCTCGGGTTGTGGTTGCGCGCTTCTTCGCGCTTCTTTTCTTCGAGCTGGGCGATCAGGCGGCGGGTGGCGATGATGTCCGGATGGGCTTCGGTAAATTGCAGGCGCAGCGCGTCGAGGTTCTTCGAGGCGGCCTGGATGCGCCCGTCCAGTTCCGGATTGATCACGGCGGACGGCTTGCCCGGCACATCGCTGCCGCCGATCTGGCGCTTGATGGCGTTGCGCGCCTGTTCGGCCTCGAGCAGGTCGAGGCGGGCCTGGTTCAGGCGGTCGGTCACTTCGGTCATGCTGGCCGAATAGTCGCTGCCGCCGCGCGGCAGCAAGCCCATGTTCTTGATCTTGAAATCCTTCAGTTCGTTTTCGGCCGTGGTCAGCTTTTCGGCATAGGTCTTGATCTGGTCGTCGATGAACTGGACGGCCTTTTCATTGTCCTGCTTCTTGCCGCCGAAGCTGCCCTCGACGAAGATGGTCAGCAGCGACTGCACCACGTCCTTGCCCAGTTTCGGATCCGGGTTGTTGTAGGAGATGGTGTAGATGTCATCGCGTTCGGTGCCGCTGATCTTGATCTTCTCGATCAGCTCGTCGACCAGCTTCTCGTGTTCCTTGACGTTCTTGGTCTTGATGTCGAGGTCGACCATCCGGATCACGCGCTCGACGTTCGGGCGGCTGATCAGCGTGCGGCGCATGAACATCACTTGCTGTTCGAGGTTGGGCAGGGTGGTCATGCCCGACAGCAGCGGCTTGAGCACGCTCTGGGTATCGACGTAGACGCGCGCCGACGCCTGGAAGTCATTCGGCAAGGAATACACGACGATCCAGCCGAGGATGGCGACGGTCCAAGAAATGATGACCGCGTACCAGCGGTACTTGCCGATCGCCTTTAAGAAAGTAAGAATTACGGCTGTCAGTTCTGCCATCTTGTCGATCTCGCCATCAAATGAAACGGGTAGGAGCGCGCGCGCCCGGGGTTCAATGCGCCTATCGGCTATCATCGCTTGCGTATGCAGCAATTGCAATTGCATTCTAGGAAAACGTAGAACGCCGCTGACACCTGCTACAACACCTTGCCGAAAGAACGGCGAGGCAGCCATGGCGGCGTCACGTTGTTCATTTAACAGCAAGTGTGGCGCATGATACAACAAATTTCGTACCGGTAAAAAAATCACCGTAGCGTGCTGTGCGGCTCGTGCGCGGTGCCGACTTTTTTGCACATTGTATTGTTGCTTAGCACAAAACGCTATATATAATGTGAAAAGTACAAAACTTTCCATGAGGAGAATACCCTGAAACCATCGCGCCTGGCTGGCCTGTGCCTGAGCTGTTGTGTTATCGCACCGGCCTGGGCCGCGGACCTGGCGCAGACCGTCGCCGCCGTCAAGCCGTCGATCGTCGGGATCGGCACGTTCCTCAAATTGCGCAGCCCGGCCACGCAATTCGTCGCCACCGGCTTTGTCGTCGGCGACGGCCACGACATCATCACCAACGCGCACGCGCTGGTCGACCTCGACAGCGAGAAGCAGGAAGCGCTCGGGATCCTGGTGCCGGTGGGCGACACCGGCTTCGAATTCCATCCGGCGGTGGTGGCCAGCTTCGACCGCGAACACGACCTGGCGCACCTCGTCATTGCCGGCAAGCCCTTGCCGGCGCTCAAGCTGGGCGACGGCAGCGGCGTGGCCGAAGGCATGGAACTGGCCATTACCGGCTATCCGCTGGGCATGGTGCTGGGCCTGCATGCGGCCACGCACCGGGCGCTGCTGGCGGCGATCACGCCGATCGTGCTGCCATCGGCCAATTCGGGCAAGCTGAGCGCGGCCGCCATCATGCAGCTGCAGCGCGCGCCCTTCCTGATCTACCAGCTCGACGCGACCGCCTTTCCCGGCAACAGCGGCAGCCCGGTGTACGACCCGGCGAGCGGGCTGGTGCACGGGATCATCAATATGGTGTTCGTCAAGGGCTTGAAGGAAACGGCGATCACCAACCCGAGCGGGATTGCGTATGCGATCCCGGTCAAATACGCGCGTGACCTGCTGCAGCGCAAGGCGCCGGAGCGCAAATAAATCTGTGATCGCCGGCCGCCCGGGCGACACACTTTGGTTTACAATAGGACATGTTTTAGTATTTAAAAAACAATTGTGCGACAGAAATTATTCTGGCGTGAATCACAAGAGCAGAACGCCGCTGCTGTACGCAGCCAACGTCCCAACGAGGAAATCCCGTGAACGCAACCAACAACATCCGCTGCTCGACCCTGATGCAACGTCTGGCCTGCGCGGCCCTCGCGCTGTCGGCGCTGGCGCTGGGCGGCTGCAGCACGCCGGCGCCGATGGTCATCGATACCTCGGCCGTGCCGCAGCACGACTACCTGATCGGGCCGGGCGACAGCATCAACATCATCGTCTGGCGCAATCCGGAAGTGTCGATGTCGGTGCCGGTGCGCCCCGACGGCAAGATCACCACGCCGCTGGTCGAAGACTTGCCGGCCTCGGGCAAGACCTCGACCGAACTGGCGCGCGACATTGAAAAGGCGCTGGCCAAGTTCATCCAGCAGCCGGTGGTGACGGTGATCGTGACCGGCTTCACCGGCACCTATGGCGAACAGATCCGCGTGATCGGCCAGGCCGCCCGGCCGCAGGCGCTGCCGTACCGGCGCGACATGTCGCTGATGGACGTGCTGATCGCCGTCGGCGGCGTGACCGAATTCGCATCGGGCAACAACGCCAGCATCATCCGCAAGGTCAATGGCACGTTGCAGAAAATGCCGGTCCGCCTGAACGACCTGATCAAGGATGGCGACATTTCGGCCAATACGCCGATGCGCCCGGGCGACGTGCTGGTGATACCGGAAAGTTTTTTCTAAACGCGACCGGCGCGCTGTCGAAGGATCTTACAGCCGGGCGCCGCGAGGCGGCCCGGCCAGTCGATGCCGCGGCGCGGCGCGGGCTTAAGTGATTGATTTATATCAATCGACAGCAAGCCCTCCGGCCCTTGGAATGAAATTTGCTTATTTACATGGAAAATACACAGGCTGCCGCCAGGCGGCAACGTGTTTCCATACAGGCTAAACCAGCCGCTACATCTTAGGAACCAGACCATGGTCGACCACGAACAGCAAGACGGGAATGAAGCGCCCGGCGCCGTTCCAGCGATTGCCCCGCTGACCGCGCGCGGCGCGTCGCGCCGCCGCATCGCCGGACTGGGCGTGTCGGGCGTGGTCATGACCGTGGCCAGCAACCATGCGATGGCATCGCTGGTGTGCAAATCGCCCTCGGGCGCCCTGTCGGGCAACCTGAACAGCCACACGCCGAACGTGAGCTGCAGCGGCGTCTCGCCGGGCTACTGGAAGAACCATCCGCACAGCTGGCCGGCCGAAGTCCAAACGAGCGACCTGTTTTCGCCTCTGTTTTCGTGTAGTAACGCGCTGTCCGTCATGAGCTTGATGACGATCCTGACCCCGCAGAAAATCGACACCAACAAGGTCGCCATGCACATCATCGCGACCTACCTGAATGTGTGCAGCGGCAGGATCTCCTTCCTGACCCGCCAAAGCGTCAAGGCCATGTGGTCCCAGTACAACAGCACCGGCTTCTACAAGCCGACCGACGGTGCTGCCCCATGGAATGGCGCGCAACTGGTCATCTACCTGCAGAGCACCCAGAGCTAGATGGTGCAGTTGGGGGCGTCTGACGGCATGTGGCAGGTGATGCCCGGCCAGGCGCTGCGCGTGCGTCAATTCGACGCTGAATGGGTACTGTACAACGACCTCTCCGGCGACACCCACCTGCTGGGCGAGTCCGCCATGCACCTGCTGGGCGTGCTGCGGCACGCCCCGGCGCCGCGCGCGGCGCTGCACGCGTCGCTGGCGGCGGCGCTCGAGACGGCGCCCGATCTTGCCTTTGCCGCCGAGGCCGATGCGCTGCTGGCCACGCTGGCCGGCTATTTCCTCATACAATACGGCGCATGCTGACCGTTTCATCGCTGTCGCGCGACGAGCTGGGGCGCCGCCTGCGCGGCCCCGGCATCGACCTGCAGACCGGCACCTTCGTGACCAGGCTGCGCTCGACGATTGCGCACGTGGCCGACGGCATCGCCCTGCTGTACGCCGACTATCCGCTGCCGGCCCATCCCGGCTTCGCCGATTTCTACGTCAACATGCGCCACTCCGGCGGGCTGCGCCGCTTCGCCGGGCGCCAGGTCCTGTTCGACCACGACGGCCACGCCCCGTTCCGGCCGCTGCCGCTCGACCAGGCCTTCCCGATGTTCGAATGGGCGATGAACTGGTGCGTGTCGAGCCGCGCCCATGACTGCCTGATCATCCACGCGGCCGTGATCGAGCGCAACGGCTGCGCGGCGATCCTGCCGGCCCCGCCCGGCTCGGGCAAGAGCACGCTGTGCGCGGCCCTGGTGCACCGCGGCTGGCGCTTGCTGTCGGACGAGCTGACCCTGGTGCGGCTGACGGATGGGCGCATCGTGCCGCTGCCGCGCCCGGTCAGCCTGAAGAATGCTTCGATCGACGTGATCCGCGCCTATGTGCCGGAAGCGGTGTTCTCGCGCGCGGTGCAGGACACCAACAAGGGCACGGTGGCGCACGTGAAGGCGCCGGCCGACAGCGTGGCGCGCGCGCTCGAGACGGCGCGCGCGGCCTGGATCGTGTTTCCGCAGTACCAGGCCGGCGCGGCGCCCACGCTCGAAGCGCTGGACCAGGGCCGCGCCTTCATGCAGTTGGCCGGCAACTGCTTCAACTACAGCCTGCTGGCGCTGCCCGGCTTCAACGCGCTGGGGCGGCTGATCGGTGGCAGCGCCAGCTACCAGTTCCGCTACAGCGCGCTGGACGATGCGGTGGCCGTGTTCGAGCGCCTGGCGCAAGGAGCGCCATGACGGCGCTGCCGCTGCTGGTCGACGTCCTGCGCGATCCGGCCCGCATGGCCGGCTTGCCGCTGGCCGGCTGGGATTTGCTGCTGCGCCAGGCGCTGGCCGCCAACCTGACCGCCAGCCTGTACTGCCTGGCCGACGAACACGGCCTGCTGGCCGGCGTGCCGGCCGCGCCGCGCCGCCACCTGGAGTGGGCCGGCGTGCTGCTGCGGCGCCATGCCGACGGCGTGCGCTGGGAAGTGGCGCGCATCCAGGCGGCGCTGGCCGCGCTCGACACGCCGCTGATCCTGCTCAAGGGCGCCGCCTACACGATGGCGGCGCTGCCGCCGGCGCGCGGACGGCTGTTCTCCGACATCGACATCCTGCTGCCCAGGGACGCGATTCCGGAAGCGGAGGCGGCGCTGATGCTGGCCGGCTGGATGTCGCACCACCACGACGATTACGACCAGCGCTACTACCGGATCTGGATGCACGAGATCCCGCCGCTGCAGCATGTGCAGCGCGGCAGCGTGATCGACGTGCACCACGCGATCCTGCCGCTGACGGCGGCCGCCAGGCCGGATCCGGACCTGCTGCGCGGCGCTGCCGTGGCGCTGCCCGGCCATCCGGGCGTGCAGGTGCTGGCGCCGGCCGACATGGTGCTCCATAGCGCCACCCATTTGTTTTACGACGGCGAGTTCGACAAGGGCTTGCGCGACCTGCTCGACCTGCACCGGCTGCTGTGCCAGTTCGGCGCCGAGGCCGGATTCTGGGACGCGCTGGCGCCGCGCGCGCTGGCGCTGGG
>JANYGW010000144.1 GCA_025359245.1 Massilia sp. | reverse complement strand
GTGCGCGAACGCGGGGACCCATACTGAGCGTGCTCAGCATGGGTCCCCGCGTTCGCGAGGACGACGGCGTTTCGGCTGGTCAGCCCGGTCTGAGCACGTAAAAAATAAGCATGAAGCCCGCAAACATGATCGCTTCCAGGCTGAACACGATGGCGGGGATTTTCAGTTCCTCGGGCAGTTTCATATCGTCCTCCTTACACTAGAGTTAGTGTAGGCAAGTCCCCTGAAAGTTCAAGTCAATTCAGCCCGCGCGCGACCCGGAAACCGACGATATCGTTGCTGAGCGTTGCGGAAAAGCCATTGCGCAGCGCCGAACGCAGGTAGCGCGGGTTGTACAGCCACGAACCGCCGCGCAGGATGCGCCGGCTCTGGTCGCCGCCCTCTTCCCATGCGGCGCCGGTCAGCGGCGCCCCCTGGTAATTGTCGTGCACCACGTCCTGCACCCATTCCCACACATTGCCATGCATGTCGAACAAGCCCCACGGATTGGGCGCAAACTCGCCCGCGCGCGACGTGCCCTGGCGATAGTCGCCCTTCGGACTGCCGTTGTAGGTGTAATTGCCGTCGTAATTGGCCAGCGTGGTATTGATTTCGTCGCCGAAGCTGAACGCCGTCTTGGTGCCGGCGCGGCACGCGTACTCCCATTCCGCTTCGCTCGGCAGGCGGTAAGCCTGGCCGGTCTGCGCGCTCAGCCAGCGCACGTACAGCTGCGCGTCATGCCAGGTCACGCCCACCACCGGATGCTCGTCGCCCTGGCGGAAACCCGGCGACTGCCAGTTGACCTCTCCATGCATTTGCCAGCCGGTGGCGCGCACGAACTGGCGCCACTCGCCCACCGTGACCGGATAGCGCCCCATCGCGATCGGCTGCTCGATGCCGACCCAGCGCTGCGGCGTCTCGCGTTCGACCCACGAGCGCTGCGAACCGGCATCCATTGCGCGCTTGCGTTCAGGCTCGGTCGATCCCATCTGAAAGCGCCCGGTCGGGATCAGCACCAGTTCGGGCCCCTTGCCGCTGCCGTCGAGGAAGCGGTCGCGCAGCACGCCCTCGGTGTCGGGCACCGGGCTGTCCGTGATCGGTGTTTGCGCTTCGAGTTCGGCCTGGTTGCGCGCTGCCTGGTCGGCGCGCGCGCGTTCCTGTTCATTGCGATAGGCCGCGGCGGCCTTGGCCTGCAAGGCCTTGCGCTGCTGCTCTTCCTTCGCCTTGCGGGCCTGTTCGGCGTCCGCTTCGCGCCGCTGCAGCAGTTGCTGGCGCAGTGCTTCCTTGCGTTCGCGCTTGGCCTCCTCGGCTTCGGCGCGCTGCGCCGATTCCTGCTCGCGGCGCTGTTTGTCCTTGACCATCTGGGCGGCGACGGCCGCTTCGGCTTCCGCCTTGCGCCGCACCGCCAGCTTGGCCAGGCGCAGCTCTTCCTGGCCGCGCGCGGCAGCCTGCTGGGCTGCCAGTTCGGCCGGCGTCGGCCCGACCGCGCCGCGCAAGGTGGCCAGCAGGTCCGTCACGGTCGCCGGGCGCTGCGCGGGGTCGAATGCGAAGCCGCTGCGCAGGGCTTCCCACTGGCGCGGCGTCAGCGCGGCCGGCATCGACGGTTCATGGCCGGCGCTGCGCGCGCCGTCGAACGGCATGCGCCCTTCGACCATCTGGTAGATCATCACGGCCACCGCGTACACGTCAAGCGCCTGGCCCGGCTGGCGCGCGTGGGTGCCCGCTTCCGGCGCGCGATAGCCGGCGGTGCCGGAATTGGCCGGTGCTTCCAGGCCGATGCTGCTCGCGCTGCTGCGCGCGCGCGCAGCGATGCCGAAGTCGAGCAGCTTGATTTCGCCTTTTTTGGTCAGGAAGACGTTGCCCGGCTTGATATCGCGGTGCACCAGCTTGTGCTTGTGCCACGCGTAGTGCAAGGCGTCGGCGACGGGCGCGAGCAGCTCCTGAACCTGGTCGAGCGCCAGCGGTCCTTCGCGCGCCAGCACGCTGTCGAGGTCCTCGCCCTCCAGGCATTCCATGATGATGAAGTAGCTCGCGGTGGCCGGATCCTGGGCCCATTCGTAGACGCGCACGATGTTCTCGTGCGCCAGGCGGCGCGCCTGGGTCGCTTCCTCGACCAGCAGCTTGGCATGGATGGCGCTCTGGGTCAGCTGCGGTGGCAGGATCTTGACCGCGACCACCGCACTGTGGCCCAGCTCCGCGTGGGTGGCCAGGTCGGTCGCCTGCCATACCTGTCCCATGCCGCCCTGGGCGATCAGGCGCTCGAGCCGGTAGCGCCGGTTCTGCGGGCCGATCTCCTGGCCGGCCATCAGCCCGATCTCGGTGCCCTGCTTGATGTGGACCGGCGGCGTGACGGGCGTGGCGCTGCTGCCCGGCGGCGCGTACTCGGCGTCGAGGATGGCATTCTTGCGGCTGTCGAACTCCTGCTGGCTTAACAGGCCGTCTTCATGCAGGGCGCGCAGTTCGCGGATCTTGTCTCTTGCCGTTTGCATCGGTCCTGTCAAAGCGGTATCGCCGCGCCGCACTCGGCGCAGAATTTATCGTTGGCGCTGGCACGGTGTCCGTTCGGGCAGGTGCGCGCCGCCGGCGCCGCGCGCGCGTGGGCCACGCCGGCGCCCAGTTCCGCCTGTTTGGCCAGCGCCGCCTTGTTGACATCGTTCTGCAGCGTCAGCAGGTCGAGCTGGTGGCGCCGGTCCTTGTCGACTTCGGCGTCGCGCCGCGCCTGCTCGCGTTCGAGCTGCTGCTGGACCAGCTGCGCCGCCTCCAGCGCGGAGACGCCGTTGGCGGCGCCGACCACGCTGGCCAGCGCGGCCAACTGCTCGGGGCTCATGTTGGCGTGCACCTGGGTTTTCATCACATCGGCCAGCGCGGCGGCGTTGGGGCCGGTGGCCAGCGCGACCTTGGCGCTGTCGCTCATGGCGCCGATCGACTCGGCGCGCGTGATCTCGATGCGCGCCAGCTCCGCTTCGTGCGCCAGCAGCGCGTATTTTTCGTCGCGCGCGTGGTCCATGCGGCGCAGCTCCTGCTGCCACTGGGCCTCGTGCTCCTGCTGCTTGAGCGCGTGGCGCTGCTGTTCGGCGTCGAGCTCGATCTGCTGCGCCTGGCGCGCATGCAGGCCGTCCGCTTCGATCGTGCGCAGCAGTTTTTCATACTGCGCGATCGATTCGGCCTGGGCGCCGCTGCGCCGCAGGGCGTCGATCTTCTGGCTGATCTCCTCGACCTCGGCCTTGCCGGCGGCATCCTTGACGGCATCGCCGCGCAGCAGCGCGCGCTGGCGGTCGAGCGCCAGCTGGTCTTCCCATTCGGCGATCCGCTCGGCCTCGCGCTTGTGCGCCGCATTGGTCAGCGCCAGCGCCTGCCAGCGCGCCTTGTGCTGCTCGTCCTCGATTTCCAGCTCGCGCGTACTGGCGGCATTTTGCCGCTGGTGCAGGCGCAGCAGCTCGGCGCGCTTGCGCGACTCGTCCTCGATGCCCAGCGCCTGCGCGATCTTGTTCTGGATCTGCTGCTGCAGCAGCTGGTGCGAAAAACGCTGCTGCGCCAGCTGGCGCGTCTCGCTGGCGCCCTGCTGCGCGATTTCAAGCTCGGTGCGCATGTGGATGCCGGCCAGCTCGCGCAGGTGCGCCCACTGGGTCGATTCATCCTCGCGCGCTGCGCCTTTCTTGGCCAGCTCGTGTTCAAGTTCGGTCACGATGGCGCCGGCGCCGCGTTCGAGCGCCTGCTTGCGGTCGCGCGAATCGACGATGCGGCCATACAGCTCGATCTCTCGCGCGCGGATCGCCTGCAGGCGCTCGGCGTTGCGCAGGGTCAGTTCAGCCTTTTCGATGCTCTCGTCCTGGCGCAATTCATGGCGCCGGTGGCGCAAGCGCCCCTCCTGCTCCTCGCGCCAGATGCGCTGCCATTCCTCGTCGTTGTAGAGCTGGTCGAGATGCTTGACGTGTTCGAGCTGCACGTGGCGTTCGTCGGCCACCAGGTACAGGCTGCCGATGCGGGCCCGGTTGGCGTCGAATTTATCGTGGCGCAGGGCCAGCGTGTCGACCTGCACCACCGCCAGTCCGTATTGGGCCAGGCGCATTTTCAGCGCGCCCTGCAGGCGCTCGTCGAGTTGCGCCCGCAGGTCGCGGTTGGCGGCCATGTCGCGGATCGGCTGACCGGCGATGAATTCGACCGCCAATTGGCGCACCGACGGGGCCAGCAGGTCGCGCAAGTGTTCGGCGGTGACGGTGCCCGGCATCGTCATGAAGTGCTGCGCAAAGGCGCTGACCTGCTCGATCTTGATGCTGACCGAAAAGCGCGCCGCAACCTTCAGGTGTTCGGCCGTCTGCAAGTCGTCAAAATCGAATTCGACCGGCATCGCCGCGCTGCGGGTGATCAGAATTTCGGCGTGCTGGTTGCGCAGCAGGTGGTTCAGGCGCGTGAAGAAGCCTTCGATTTCGTATTCGCCCTGCGGCACCTCGGTCGCCTTGTCGCCCTGCAGGATGTAGGCCCGGGTGGTGGCCGGCACGCGCAGTGTCTTGACGAACAGGCCGGACAATTCGCGTACGCCGAAGAACACGGCCAGCTCGTTATCGGCCGGGATCCAGCGATTATCAAGCAAGATCGGTTCGCTGCGCGCTGCGCCCAGGGTCAGGCCGCATTGCGCGCAATAGCCGGAATCGCCGGCATTCGTATGCTCGCAGCGCGGACACTTGACACCGCCAAAACCAAACATCTGGAACATGAAAGACTCCTGGTTATTCAATCCATACCGATCACGGCGATTCTAGCAGGGCCAGGCGCGCAGGACCTTGCGCACGCGCGTACCCCGGTTTGCTGCCGCCAACACTGCCGGGGTCAGACCCCCTCAAAGAAAAACCGGGGTCTGACCCCTTAAATTATTCCAATGCGGTCGATACAGGCCATGCTGGCGCCTTTTTCGACCAGCCCGGGCGCAAATTCCGGGCGCAGCGCCGTTTCCCACGCTTTCGGCAGCAGGATGCGGTCGCCCACCGTGGCCTGTTGCGCGATCAGCGCGCATTTCGGTTCGCAGCCTTCGACCGCTTCCACCCGCCCCGCGTGCCAGGCGAGCGAACTGCCGCTGGCGATCAGACGGCCGCGCGGCACGAACTCGCGTCCGCGCGCGATGCGGTCGGCCATGACCAGGGCCAGCTCGAAGGAGTTGCCCTGGAAGCGCGACTGTCCGAAGCACACCACGGTGCGCCAGCGCCCCAAGGCGCGGCCGTCGAAGTGGCGGGCCCCACACAGCGCCTGGCGCACCGCCAGTTGCAGCGCCAGGTCCAGTCCCGGGACGGCGATGCTGTCCTCTTCATCGCCGGCCGGACCTGTGAGTGGATGAACGCTGACCTCGACCCAGCACAGGCTGTCGTTGATGCCGCCGCTGTGCAGCGGGAACCAGGCGCGCGCCGAGGCCACGCAGGCGGCGCTGTCAGGCTGGCCATTCAGGCCCGCCAGGTGCGTCAGCCCGCCCGCACCGCCGAGGATAGCGCCGGCCGGCGCCGCCGAAGCGTCATGGCCGTCGATGCGGCCCAGCTGCCATTGTCCGGACCAGCCGTTGGCCGCCACGCCGGGCGCGCCCTGCCACAGGCCGCGCACCATGCGGTCGGCCAGCACCGCCGCCAGTTCCCAGTCGCGTTCATGGCGGCCCGGCACACGGTCGATGCTGATGACGACCTGGTCGCGGCTGTCGAGGCGCGCTTCGGTGTGGCGCGCCAGGCGCACCACCTGCTGCATCCGTTCAGCCAGGACCGGATCGCCGGCCACGCCGCACTTGACGTCGGCCCGTCCCGCGCGCGCGCGCCGGGTCGCCGTCACCGTGGCAATGGCGCCGTCGGCGAGCACGGTGCGGCAGTCGGCGCTGTCGGGCAGGCGGTTCATGCGTCCCCGCTTTCGGCCAGCGCCAGGCGCCGCCCGCTGCTGTGCAGTTCGAGATTGGCGACGATGCGGTCGGCTTCGTCGAACAAGGGTTCCAGCCCCTGTTCGCCGGCCAGCGACAGGCGCGCCAGCAGCGCCCATGCCTCATCGAGCGCGAGCGCGGCCGCGACGCTGTGGCGCGCGCGCCGATCCTGCTGTGCAAGCGCCAGCGCCTGTCCCGGCGCGGCCAGGTCCAAGGCCGGCATGGTGGCCACGGCCAGGCTGACCTGGTCGAGCCGCTGCAGCAGTTGCTGATGCTGGCGGAACAGCGCCTGGCCGGGCGGCAGCACCGCCAGGCGCAGCGCGCACATGACGCACGGCAGTTCAAGGAACAAGCGGCGCAGCGCCTGCGCGTCGCTCAAGGCCGGCACGGGCACGACGCTTGCAGGTGCGGGCGTGGGCGCGGGAACGCTGGCCGCACGCGCCAGCAGGATCTGCGCATAGTCGACGCGCTCGCCAAGGTCGACCGGGATGCAGTCGTCGACGGTCAGGCCAAAGCGCGTGTACAGCAAGCGGTTCAAGCCGGCCCGGAACACATTCCATTCGCCCAGCTGGGTGCAGGGCGGCAGCTCCAAATTACCCTGGGCCAGCTCGCGTTGCAGGGCCGCCTGCATGGCGGCGGTGATGTCGGGCAGCGTCACGCCGCCGTCCGACTCGCTCGCCAGGTACAGGTCGAAGCGCTGCTGCGTCACGCGCGGATCGGGCGCATCGATGGCGAAACTGAGACGCAGTCCCAACTCGGGCGCGTCGGCGAATGGCAGCAATTCGGCACTGTACGGACCGGGATGGAAGCAGCATGCGCGTTCATGGGTGTCCAGGTTGACGCGGCCGTCCTGCGCGACGCGGCGCGTACGCCCGCCCTTGTCGAACACGACGCCCGTGCAGCCGCGCGCGATCACGCAACCGGACGGCAGCGACAGCGACAGTGCGGACGATCCCAACGCCGAAGTATCGGGCGCCGTGACGGCAGGTGCGCGCTTGAACAGTCCGATCATCGCGGCCCTCAGGTGTGTACCGGCTCGACCGCAAAGCGCGCGCCGAATGCGTGGAAGTGCGGGTCCGGCGCGTCCTCGAAAGGCCACGCGCTTTCGCATTCGCCGTCCGGGTCAAGGCAGCCTTGCAGGATGACGGCACCGCCGCCGTCGAGCACGCGCAGCATGGCCTGCTCGCGCACCAGGCGCGCCGCAAATGGCGCGTTCGAAGCCAGCGCCAGGATCACGCGCCAGGCGCCGCCCTGTTCGAGAAAGTGCAGCGTCCAGTGGCCGTCATCGGTGGCCAGCGCGGCCAGCGGCTGGCCGCCCGACGCGGCGCGCAGCATGCCATGGCTGCCGCTCCAGGCATCGTTTGCCAGCAGCGCGGCGCGCCGTCGTTCGAGGGCCAACGCACGGAAGCGGCGCATGGTCAGCGGCGAGTCGATCAGCGCCGTGCGTTCGGCTGCGGTCAGGGCGCGACTGCCATCGAGCGCGGCACGCAGGGTGGCGTCGGCGAGCATCAGGCGATCACCTTCGACGCGGCGTGTCAGAAGCAGTTGCTCCTGCAGCTTGCTGTCTGTTGAACCAGTCGTCTTCACATCAATCCTTTCATGGTGCTGCCGTCAGCAAGCGCGCGATTGCCGCGTCACGCCGCTTGCGCAGGGTCGGCAGCGAAAGCCGGTCCAGCGCGGCCAGCTGCGCCATTGTCGGCAGCTCGCCGGTGGCCGGGTCCAGCCATTCGCCGGGATAGGTATCGTCGGCGCTGCCCAGCATTTTCAGATACACCGCAAGGCGCACCGGCAGCGTTTCGCCGGCCATCATGCGCGCCGTCCAGCTCCCCTTGTCCTGCGCTGCCCTTGCCAACTGCATGAAGCGGGGGGGCAGTGAAACACTGGCTGCGGCGAGCGACTCCGCGGCGCTGTCCGCGGCCGGCTCCTGCTCGGCGAATTCGTCGGCGCGCGGCGCCAGCACCTGGTCGGGCGCGCTGTTGTCGGGCGCCTCCATGACGCGCCACAGGTCTTCCATCCAGTCGGCCGCCTCGCCGGCGTCGAGCAGCCAGTCCTGGTCGAGGTTGGACGACAGTTCTTCGTAGTCCCCTATCTCGGCCATCATTTCCGCGATCCTGGCCGGGTTGTCCTTCAGGCTCGCAAAGCGCTTCGAATGCGTATGCAGGGGACCGGCGGCGCCGTCGAACTGCTCAAGCGACGCGCTCCAGCGCATCACCCACTCGGGCTTGCACAGCGCGATCGAGGCCATCTGGCGCACCTCGATCGGCATCACCTCGACCTCGCGCCCGAGGATGGCGGCCACCTGCGGCCGGTGTTCCTGCCAGGCGCCGAACAGGCGGGCGATTTCGCCGTACGCGGTGTCGAGCATGCGGTAACCGTACATCTTGTTCGGGCTGCAGGGGCGTCCGCAGGCGGCCTGGTAGTTATCCGAATCGACCTTGTCGCGCAGGACCGCATACATATCGTTGACCTTCTTGCGCAGGATCGCCTCGCCGCCGGGGTGCTGCCAGAACGGGCCGATCTTCGCGTGCTCGCCGGCCAGCGCGGCGCACAGGGCGGCCCAGTCGGCGGGCCGGGCCTGCAGCTCGTACAACAGGCCCAGGGCCAGTTCGGACACGCTCTCGCCATAACTGTTGCCGGGCGCCTCGGCGCGGGCGGCACGGCCGCCGTCATGCAGGGCTTCGGCGGTCAGGTCAATATACAGGGCCAGTTGGGCGGACACCGTCAGCGGGTCGAACTGGGCGAACGCCTGCAGGGAGCAGCGCCCAAGCAGCTTGCGCACGTGTTCCCAGCCATGTTCCTGATACCGGGTCCCCGGCAAGCGCATACCGTCCTCATCATTGATAATTACCTCAAAATGATGCCACACAAGCCGGCTCGGCAAGGCGCGCTTGAAACGGCGAAACACCCTTCTGTTCCACATAACCACAAGCAACACCGGGGTCAGACCTCAATTTAAAAACTTTTAAAATTGAGGTCTGACCCCGGTGTTGTTGCTATTGCGGTCTGTTCCCGGTGTTGTCGGTTCGAAATGCATGGAACTGAGGACGGCGGCGACGATCGGGGCGGCGTGCTCGCCGCCGCTCGCTTCGGAATGGCTGACAAAGGCCGCTACGGCCAGTCGG
The DNA here is from genome assembly GCA_025359245.1 of Massilia sp. Classification (GTDB taxonomy): domain Bacteria; phylum Pseudomonadota; class Gammaproteobacteria; order Burkholderiales; family Burkholderiaceae_D; genus Telluria_A. The sequence continues at coordinate 85,517 of JANYGW010000144.1, read as the reverse complement.
TGTTTCTGGCCGGCAATGCTGCCCGGTTCCAGCCAGCCGGTGAACCAGACCGTGGCCAGCTCGCGCCGCACGCCGTCGGCGCCGGTCACGATGCTGGGCGCGGTGCCGGTCTTGCCGGACAATCCGCGCCGCAGCGCTGCCATGCCGGCGCCGCGGAATGCGCCGGCCGCCGTCCCGGCGTCGACCACGCCCTTCAGGCCCTCGCGGATCCGGTCCAGCCGCACGCCTAGTTTGTCGGTCGACGGCTGCCGCGCTTGCCGCCCATCCAGTGCGAGCAGCATCCGCGGCGCCACCACCCGCCCCTGCCCGACCGCGCCGGCCACCAGCGCCATCTGCAGCGGCGTGACCTGCATGCGCAGCCCGATCGCCATCTGGCGCAGTTCGTGCCGCGTGTGGATGGCGTCGATGTGCGCCGCGCTCGGCTGCAGCGCGTCCCAGCGCGCCCAGCTGTAGTCCGCCGGCAGCAGGCCGCCGTCGAGCCGCAGTTCCTGTTCGAAGCCGAGCCGGTGCGCCATCGCGGCGATCGGGCGCACCTCGTCCAGCGCGCCCGCCTCGAGCGCCTGCAGGTCGGGCGCGCCGCCGTCGGCCCGCCCGAACAGGCTGCGGTCGCTCAATTCGCCGGACCAGGCGAACCAGGTATTGAGGCTGTAGGTCAGCGCTTCGGACAAGCCGAGCCGCCCGTCGCGCGCGCGCCGGTCCAGGTGCTGGTCCTTGTAGTTGGTGATGTGCGCCAGGCGCGTGCCGACCGGGTAGCTGGCGGCGTCGGTCTGGAACGCGAAGCCCTTCCTTTGCGCCAGCCGGTTGATCGCTGCCAGCGGCATCCCGGCCAGCAGGGCTTCGACCTGCGGGTCGTGCTGGGCCGCCAGCTCCAGCCCCAGCGCGCTGATGATCTTGAAGGTCGAGCCGGGACTGCGATGCGCGCCGCCGTCGTGCTGCAATGCCGGCAGCCGCAGCGGACTGGCGGCCGGATTGGCCTTGTCGAAGTCGCGCACTTCGTTCCAGTTGGCGGCGTCGACCTGGCCGCTGCCGGCGCCGGCGGCGGCCAGCACGTCGCCGTTGTCGGTGTCGGTGATGACGATCCCGGCCTGGCGCCCGGCAGGCGCGGCCTGGCCGCCGCTGCAACGCGCGCCATCCCAGCGGCCGCGCCGCATGCCGATGCAGTCGAGCGCGTCCTGGCTGATTTGTTGCAGCGCCAGGTCAAGCGACAGGCGCGCATTGTGCGGTGCGCCGCCGGGCGCCGGTATGCGCGCCAGCATGCCGGCCACGCTGTTGGCATGCTCGGCGCGCAGCCCGAGCAAGGGCCCCAGGCCAGCCTTGACGGCTTCTGCCGACGGCGCCCCGCCGCTCCAGAGCAGCGCGCCGTTGCGGTCAACCAGGTTCACGCCGGCCGGCGCCGACGCCCGCGCGACGCCGCTGTTGGCCGCCAGCGCACGCCATGCGAGCCGTCCGCCGGCCACCCGCAGATGGCGGTAGCGGTCTTCACCGGCGCCGGCCAGCGCCGCCATTTCGAGCGGCGCTGCGTCCAGTTCAATGCGGCGCGCGCCCGGCAAGGCTTCCAGCACCACCAGCTGGACCGCGCCGGCCGACGGACAGGCGCGCCCGCTGCAGGCGTCGCGCGGCGGGCCCGCCAGGCGCGCGCCCGCGACCGTGAGCACGCGCCCGATCAGCATCAGTTCGATACGTTCGCCGCCTTGCGCGCTGTGCGCCAGGTCCATGCCGAGATGGGCCGCGGCATGGGCCTCGGTCTCGGGCCACGCAGCGACGCGCGTCCACGGCGCCCAGCCATGAGGCACTTCGGCAAACAGGCGCGCCGCCGCCAGCGGCAGCTCGGCCCGGGTGGCCAGCGGCGCCGCCGCGATGCTGGCCTGCCACGCCAGCGTCGCCTGCGCCGGACGCATGCGCCAGGCCAGCAGGCGCCGTTCATTGTTGAAGATGCGGACTTGCTCGCGCACGTAGTCGCCATCGGCCATCCGGTACAGGCGCTTGAACAGCTTGAGCGTGGCCGGGTCGCGCGCCACCGCGTCCCAGCCTTGCAGCTGGCCGGCCCTGGCGCCGTCGGGCGCCGCCTGCCAGGCCGCGAGGTCGCGCGGCGCCAGCTCGATCAGCCCTTCCTTGCCGAGCCGGACCAGCCCGTGCGCGTCCAGGTCCTGGAACAGCGCCTGGTCTTCGAGGCTGGCGCGCGGCGCCTGCGGCACCGTATAGCTGCCGGGTTGCAGCCACGCGGACAGCGCCGGGCCGTGCGCCGGGAAGGCTGTCACCAGCGCCCTGCCCGCGTCGGCATCGCCCTTGCGGTACAGCTGGATCACCAGTTCGCCCGCGCCGGGACAGGCGCCGCTGCTGCGCCGGTGGAGGCGCAGCGCGGCGTCCTTCCATATCAGCCAGGCATCGCGCCGGAACGCACCGGGGCCGGCATCGCTGGCCCAGCGCGCCTGCAGCCCGGCCCCACTCCACGCGACCTGCAGCGGGGTACCGTCGACGGCGCCGAAATCGGGCGCAGCCAGGCCGCTGACCTGCACTTGCGGCATCGGCTGCGAAGCCGGTCCGGCCAGCGCGACGTTGCGCAGCGTGAGCGCCCGGCCCGACGACTGGCTGGCCGCGACCAGCCGCGCGACGTCGGCAAACTGGTAGCCGATCCGCACCGGCAGCAAACGCGGCCGTGATCCGTCCAGCATCTGGCTGCACAAGTCGATATGCACCGGCGCATCGGCGTGCATGCCGGCCGCCACGACAATGGCGGCGTCGCCATGCGTCGCGAGCTTGACCGCCGGACCCGATGGCACCACGAAAGCGGCGCCCGGTATGGCCGCCTGCAGCGCGTCGACCGAAGACGCCAGGCCGGGGCCGGGGCCGGGTTCGGGCACAGCCGCGCCGAGGTAGCGTGCATGCGTGCCGATCAGGACGGCGCCGCCGAGCGCAGCGACTACGCCGGCCACGCCGAACCAGCGTGCGGCCGGCGCGCCGCGCCGCTGGGTCCGGGTGCCGGCGCGCAGGTTGCGCGCGCGCCGCCATTGCCTGTGGCGCGCTGCCAGCGTGTGCATTGCCGTCCCTATCCAGCCAGCCATCGCGTTCTCCGTTGCGGCCGCCGCGCGGCCTACACAGCAGTAGCGGGGGCACGGGGAAAACGGGCGGCAGCTTATCGGCGCTATTCGCAGGCCGCTCCGCAAAACGCGCGCTTCGTCGCAATCCGGTGGCCGGCCAAGGGCCGCACGACTACAGTGAACACATCGAAACCAAACACTGAAAGGAAATAGTATGAACATCCTCAAACACATGGAAGCGGTCTTCGTCGCTACCGTCGTGCTCGCCGTATCGGGTTCCTACCTGGTCGACACGCTGCCGCAAGCCTACGCAAAACCGGTCGTCAGCGCCAACGCAGTCCCTGTGGTCGTGGTCAGCGCAAAACGCCTGAGCGCACAGGAAAAGCTGCAGCTCGAGCGCGCCGAATCCGGCTCGCCAGCGAGCCGCATTTGATCTCGATCGATCCGCCTGTACGCCCTCGCTGAATCGATACAGCGCAACGCGTAACAGGCGGCTCCCTTCCGCACGCCCCCGCACGGCCCCTTCCGCACAACTTACAAACAATCGCCCGACCTGTTTCAATTGTAAGCATCTGAATCATTTCTCCTGAACGTCAAAGCGCGTTGCTATATTGAACCGTACGCTTTACCAAGGAGACACACAATGAAACGCACCCTCACCTTTGCAGCAGCACTCGCGCTTGGCGCAGCAACCCTGATGCCGCTTTCGGCAAGCGCCCAAGTCGGACTCAGTGTCTTCATCAACGCCGCTCCGCCGGCCGCGCGCTACGAGAGCATTCCCGCTCCGCGTAACGGCTATGTGTGGGCGCCAGGTTTCTGGAATTACGAAGGCAACCATCACGTCTGGATGGCCGGCCACTGGGAGTCCGCGCGCCAGGGCTATCAGTTCCAGCGCGCCGAATGGCAGCGCGATAACGATGGCTGGCGCCTGAACCGCGGCGGCTGGCAGCAGGTATCGGCGCAAGTGGGCAACGACATGATCCGCATCGCCCCGCCGGAGCCACGCTATGAGCGCATTCCGCGTGCACGGCTTGGCTATGTCTGGGTTCCCGGCTACTGGAACTGGCGCGGCAACCGCCACGAATGGATGGCCGGCAGCTGGATGCGCGAGCGCCCGGGCTATGCCTATACACAGCCGCGCTGGACCCAGCGCGACGGCCAATGGTTCATGGAACAGGGCCGCTGGGACCAGGGCCGCGGACGTGACCGTGACCATGACGGTGTGCCCGACCGTTACGAAGGACGCGACCGCAACCACGATGGCGTTCCGGACCGCCTGGAGCACCGCCGCGACAATGACCATGACGGCGTCCCCAACTCGCGCGACCATGACCGCGATGGCGACGGCGTGCGCAACGACCGCGACCGCCGCCCCGACAATCCCAACCGCCAGTAACCTGGGCTAGTCACACCAGCGCCATCCGGATCCTCCGCGATGGCGCTTTTTTTTCGTGTCGGTTATGCTGTTCCGATGACGGTTCTTCCCCACCTCCACATCATCGCCTACAAAGGTGAACGCATGGCCAGCCGCCGGCTTGCGCAGCGCAGCGGCATCAGCCTGGACGAGGCATTGCGCGCCACGCTGGAGCAGGTGGCCGGCCCCGCGGGGCTGGCGACGCTGGTGGCCGAGCGCCAGGCCGTGCACGCGGCCGAAGCGGCGCGCGCGGCCGCGCGCGCCCAGTCCCGGGCACGCGCGCTGGCCGTTCGCCAGCAGCGCCACGACGGCCCGGGCACGCCATGGCGGGCCTGGTTCGACGGCTCGGCCCATCCCAATCCGGGCCGCTGCGGCATCGGCGGCCTGCTGACCGGCCCCGCCGACGAACGCATCGAAGTGTGCCGGAGCGCCGGCTACGGCAATAGCAGCGAGGCCGAATACCTGGCCCTGATCGCGGTGCTGCAGGCGGCGCTGCAGGCAGGCGCCAGCGGCCTGACCGTGTATGGCGACAGCCAGGTAGTGATCAACGATATGGGTGCGCCCGCAAGCTCGCGCGCGCCGTCGTTGCTGGCGCTGCGCGAAGCGGCGCTGGCGCTGGTGGCGCAACTGGGCGATGTCGCGCTGCGCTGGATCCCGCGCCACAAGAATCCCGAGGCCGACGCGCTGTCGCAGCGCGCCGTCGCGAACTGGGTGGGTGAGACGCCTACCGGCCCCGTTGCATCTGTACCGCCGCATCCAGGCGCTTGAACGTGTCCTGGTGCAGGGAAAGCGTGTATTTACTCATGTGCTTGCGCGAATGATTGAGTTCCTTGAGCTGTGCATCGGCCAGCACCTGGTCGCGCCGCGACAGCGCCCACATTGCGTATTCCGCGCGCATTTCGATGCTCGGAAACCGGGTTACTGCCTCGCCAAACAGGGCGCCCGCGTCCATATGCTTGTCGGCCGCCGCATAGCATCTGGCCAGCAGCACCATCACCTGCTCTTCGCGGAAAGTCGGATGCGATTTGCGCAGTTCGAGCAGCGCGCCGATGGCGGTATCGGCCTGGTTGTTGGCCAGGCGCGCCTGCGCGGCGGCAAAGCGAATCTCCGGATCGCCCGAGAACGGGCCCCGCAAGCACGCGTCGAACTGCTCGACCGCCTGTGCATACATGCCGGCATCGAGCATGGCGCGGGCGAGCTGGGTCTGGTTATGCGCGGTCGGCGTCAAGTCGAACGCCTGGTGCGCCTCGCGCAGCGCGCGGCCAGGATCGAGGCTGCGGCGCACCGCGCCGGCGGCCTTGCCCAGCGAGCGCTCAAGGCGCGACTGCGGCAGGTAGATTGCCGCAAAATACACCAGGCTTCCCAGCATCGGGAACATGAACAGCACGAACAGCCAGTACAGCTCACGCCCGGTGCGCACGGCGTGCACGGCGAAATAGATGGCGATCAGAATATGGACCAGGCCCAGAAGTGGCATTTTTTTTCCTGCAAAACGGGTGAATAAAACTATCGGCAGCCATGTTAGCCACTTTGCAAGATTTAAGCAATGCGGACGGCGCCATGCGTTAAGATACGTCTTCCCATTACCCTGTCCGCGCCCGGACCGCCCCTCATGAGCAGCGTCCCACTAGCATCGCAAGCCCGCCCCGGCAACCTGAACTTCGTTTTGGTCTGCATTTTCATCGACATGCTCGGCATCGGCCTGATCGTGCCGGTGCTGCCGGTGCTGGTGGGCGAATTCGTCAGCGGGCGTGATCAGCAGGCGATGTGGTTCGGGATCATGTCGGCCACGTTCGGCCTGATGCAGTTCATCTTCATGCCGATGCTGGGCGTGATCAGCGACCGCGTCGGGCGCCGCCCGGTGCTGCTCTATTCGATGGGCGGCATGTGCCTCAATTTCCTGATCACCGCCTGGGCGCCGTCGCTGGCATTCCTGTTCATCGGACGCGTCGTGGGCGGCATGTCGTCGGCCAGCATGTCGGTCGCGTCGGCCTATGCAGCCGACATATCGACCCACGAAAACCGCGCCAAGAGCTTTGGCAAGGTCGGCGCCGCGTTCGGGCTGGGCTTCATCTGCGGCCCGATGCTGGGCGGCCTGCTGGGCAGCATCAGCCTGCAACTGCCGTTCTACGTCGCCGCAGGCCTGGGCGCCGCCAACTTCGTTTATGGTTATTTCTGCGTGCCAGAATCGCTGGCGTTCGAAAACCGGCGGCCGTTTTCGCTGGCGCGCATCAATCCTTTCGCCGCGCTGCTCAAGCTGGTGCGGCGGGTCGAGATTCGCGGCCTGGTGATCGTGTACGCGCTGTCGGCACTGGCCCAGATGATGCTGCAGTCGACCTGGGTGCTGTACACCACCTTCCGCTTCAACTGGAAGCCGCTTGATAACGGCATTGCGCTGTTCTGCGTGGGACTGGCCGCCGCAGTGGTGCAGGCCGGCCTGCTGACGGTGCTGATGAAGCGTTTCGGCGAAGTGCGGCTGTCGCTGATGGGGCTCGCCTCGGGCTGCATCACGTTCACGCTGTACGGCCTGGCGACCCAGGGCTGGATGATGTACGTTTTCATCCTGTGCAACCTGCTCGCGTTTGCGGCCGGCCCGGCGCTGCAGGGCGTGATCTCGAAATCGTCGCCGCCCAACGAACAGGGCGAATTGATGGGGTCCCTGCAGTCGATCAACAGCATCGGCATCGTGTTCATGCCGCTTCTCGGCACCACCATCCTGGGCATGGCCAGCCATCTGCCGGCCAACGACTGGCGCATCGGCAGCACGTTCTTCGTGTGCGCGGCAATGCAGGCGGTCGCGATCGTCGTCGCCAGCCGCTTCTTCAAGTCGCACCATTACAAGGTGTGACGGCTAGAACTTCATTTCCATCGTCGCGCGCACCACCGCATTGCCCGGCGAGATGCTGCGCCGCCTGATGCTGCCGGTCGGTTCAATGTAGGTGCTCTCGCTGACATAGTCCTGCGCCAGCAGGTTCGACAACGCCACCCGCAGCTGGTTTTTCGGGTCGAATTTCCACAAGCCGTACATCTCCAGGTCGCGCCGCACCGACACGTACGCGCTCTGCACCTCCGACAGCTTGACCGGGCCGCCGTTCTTGAACGAGTAGCTGCCGCCCGTGGTCAGCTGCCCGACCTTGTAATCAAGCCCCAGCGTGGCCGAAAACGGGGTCTGCTGGTCGAGCCGGTTGTTCGGCCCCTGGACGGCGTCGACCGACGACCAGTTGCGGCTCACGTTGGCGCGCAACTCGATCGCCGGCGCCTTGTCCAGCACCGACTTGAGCGGAAATTTGGCCTCGAATTCCAGGCCATGCGTGCGCGCCAGGCCATCATTGATCGGCATCGAGATCCAGTGGCCGTCGGCCGCCAGGCTCGTTTCGCTGCGGGTGTAGCCGTCGATGCGGCGCATCGACGCGCTCAGCGAAACCATCGCGCCCTGCGTCCAGTAATGTTCGTACGACGCGTCCAGCCCTAGCGCCAGCTCCGGCCTGAGGTTGGGATTACCCTGGAAATCGGGCTCGGTCGAGGTGTTGTTGGCCGACGTGAAGCGGCGCGGAATCAGGCTTTGCGTGTTCGGCGCCTTGTAGGTGCGCGTAACGGCAAAGCGCAGCTGGTCGCCTTTCGAGTCGGGCAGCTTGTACAGGGTCTGGAACAAGGGACTCCAGACGCTGGTGCGGGTCGTGCTGTCGATGAAATTGGTGCCTGACACCGCCGTCGAAATGCCTTCCCAGCGCATGCCCATGTACACCGACCAGCGCGGCGTGACGTTCCATTCGTCCTGCGCATACACGGCCAGGCGCGTGACATCGCCCGTGTATTTTTCATCGGTGTTATCCGGCACCATGACCGGCGGCGTGCCCGCCACGTGCTGCTCGGTCTGGATGCGCGCATCGTCGCGCGTGCTGTAGCCGCCATCCCAGCCAGCCGCCAGCGCATGGCCGGCGCCGATCGGCGTCGCGTACTTCCCGGTCGACGTGAGGCCGCGGTCGGTGCCGCGCGACTTGACGTAATTGTCCAACAACAGCGTGCCGCCCGGCGTGTCGTAGCCGCGCCGGTACGAGTCGTTGCGCAGTGCGCCGATCACGCCGCCGATTTTCAGGTCCAGCTTGGCGCCGCCATCGAGCTTCTTGACCCAGTTCAGGTCCGAGCGCAGGAACAGGTTCTCGTTGGTCAGGTTCCAGTCGACGAAGGGATACAGCGACTGCGGCCCCAACGTGGCCACCGACAGCGAGTCCGAGCCGCGCTTGAAGCGCCCGACATTGATGAACTACTGCGAGGTCAGCGTGTCGCCATTGGCAAACGTCCAGTTCAGGCGCGGCCCGATATTGATGCCATCGAAGCGGCCGTCTTCGTGGAACGAGGTATTGCGCAGCAGCGAAGCGTGGCCGGCCAGGTCGCTGCCCTCCTCCACCGTCGGCGTGTCGCGCTCGAAGCGGTTGTGGAAGCCGTTGATGGTCAGCGAATACGACAGCTGGTCCTTGCGGTCCGACAGCTGCAGGTTGTAGGTCGGCGAAATGAGGCCCTTGCCGGCACCGATGCCCGCCTTCAGTTCGCGCTGCGCGTTCTGGATCGCTTTCTTGAGCACGATGTTGATGGTGCCGGCGATCGACTGGGTGCTGAATTCGGCGGTGGCGGCGCGCATGACTTCGATCCGCTCGATCGAGTCCGGCGCCAGCGAGTCCATCGAGAAGCCGGCCGGCGCCCGTTCGCCGTTGACCAGGATCTGCGTGTAGCCGCTACCGAGCCCGCGCATGCGGATTTCGCCGCCGCGCCCTGCGGCGCCGCTGACCGTCACGCCAGGCAGGCGTTTGAGCACGTCGAGCACATTGGTGTCGCCAAACTTGACGATTTCGTCGTGATTGAGGACGATCTTCGACGCGGTGTCGTCGCGCCGCGCATCATATGACGCGGCCGCGCCCTTGACTTCGACTTTCTGGATCTTGGCCTCGTCCGGTGCAGCGGGCTTGGCTTGCTGGGCCTGGGCAGGCAAGGCGGCGGCCAGCGCGGCGGCGAAAACGGAGAGGCGCAGCGGCGTGTGGTGCAAGTACATGGTCATGTCCGGCATGGCAATCAGGGAAGCGGGCATTGTCCAATAGAATTGGTTCTTCAAGTTGAACAATATGAAATATTTTTCATATGCATGTTCTCGCCAGCGCTCGCGGGAGCGTCCGGATTGCCCCTCACTCCTGTGCAGCCCGTTATAATTCAGCACCCTCCCCCTCTACAGGCTTGATCGTGTCGCGTCTAAAAGTGTTGCCGCAGTATTTACTCCCGAAACAAGGATTGACCAGGTTCGCCGGACGCGTGGCCGGGGCCAAGGGGGGCCAGTACACGACCGGCCTGATCCGCTGGTTCGTCAAGCAGTACGGCGTCAACATGGACGAGGCGGTCAATCCGGACATCGCCAGCTACGCCAGCTTCAATGAATTTTTCACGCGTCCGCTGCGCACCGGCGCGCGCCCGCTGGCCAACGCCGATTTCGTCTGTCCGGTCGATGGCGCCATCAGCCAGTTCGGCCAGATCGAGGACGATCAGATTTTCCAGGCCAAGGGACACAAGTTCAGCACCACGGCGCTGGTCGGCGGCGACGCCACGCTGGCGGCCCAGTTCCAGCACGGCAGCTTCGCCAACCTGTACCTGAGCCCCAAGGACTACCATCGGCTGCACATGCCGTGCGATGCGCGCCTGCTGCGCATGATCTACGTGCCCGGTGCGCTGTTCTCGGTCAATCCGACCACCGCGCGCGGCATCCCCAACCTGTTCGCCCGCAACGAGCGCGTGGTATGCGTGTTCGAATCGCCCGAGTTTGGCCAATTTGTCTCGGTGCTGGTCGGCGCGACCATCGTCGGCAGCATGGCGACCGTCTGGCATGGCGTGGTCAATCCGCCGCGCCTGGGCGAACTGCGCGAATGGCGCTATGACGACCAGCAGATCGTGCTGAAAAAAGGCGAGGAGATGGGCCGCTTCCTGCTCGGCTCCACCATCGTCATGCTGTTCAAGAAGGACACCATCCAGTTCAATCCGGACTGGGCGCCGGAACGCACGGTCCGTCTTGGGGAGATGATGGGCAACAAGCCGTGATCGATCCCGAACCGGTCGCCGTGACCGAACCAGCGGCCGCGCGGCCGGCAACGCTGGGCTGGGTGCTCGAAGGCGCCCGCAGCCTGGCGTTTCGGCGTCCGCGCTGGGAACAGCTGCCGCCAACGCCTTTTATCGTGGCACTGCTGGTGCTGGCTCGGCTGGGCGTGGCGATCGGCTTGAGCCGCTTGTATTTTTCCGGCGACGTCGAATTCAACTGGCGCGCCAGCCTGGCCGGCGGCGCCAGCCTGCTGCTGCTCGCCTGGGCGTGCTATGGACTGCGCCGGGCGCCGCGCGCGACCCCGGCGATGGCGCCGAGCGCCATGCATTTGCTGACGCTGATCCTGGCCCAGGCCCTGTGCCTGACGATCGTGTCCGACATGGCCTACCTGATCCTGCTGCAAACCGACTGGTACGCGAACAGCGCCAATGCGGCGCGCTGGGCGGTCTGGCTGATTCCGCCCTTCTGGCTCACGCTGGCGCGGCTGGTCACGATGCTGCGCAGCGCAGACCGCGCGCCGGCAGCACGCATGGCGGCCATCCTGGCCATCGGTTTCTGCTTTGCGCTGTCGTCCTTCCTGTCCCCCGCTCCGCCGTTTTGGAACGAGGCCGGTGCCGCCAATAACACCGAGCAGGAAGAACCTGTCAGCATCACCCAGGAAGACGTCGAAGCGCAGGCGCCGCTGTTGGCCGACCAGATCGCGCAACTGAAGCCGCAGCGGCCCGGCATCGCCGACATGTACACGATCACCTTCGCGCCGTTCGCCGGCGAGGAAGTGTTCCACCGCGAGAGCGTCATGGTGAGCGAGGTGATGGCCAAGCGATTCGATGCGGCCGGGCGCGGCCTGCAGCTGCTGAACCATCCTGACCACGTCGAGGACATGGCCTGGGCCACGCCGACCAACCTGCAGCGCGCCATCGAGGGCATCGCCAAGACGATGGACCGGGACGAGGACGTGCTGTTCATTCACCTGACCTCGCACGGCGCCAGCAATGGCGAGCTGGCCGCCGACTTTTCGCCGCTCGATGTCGCCCCGGTCACGCCGGCCGACCTGAAGCAATGGCTCGACGACGCCGGGATCAAGCATCGCGTGATTTCGATTTCGGCATGCTTTGCCGGCGCCTGGGTCGCACCGCTGGCAGGCGAAGACACGCTGGTGATGACAGCGTCGGACGCCGACCACACCTCTTACGGTTGCGGCAAACGGTCGACGCTGACGTTCTTCGGGCGGGCCATGTACGACGAGCAGATACGCAATACCACGCGCTCGTTCGAAGAGGCGCACGCCGCCGCGCGCAAGGTCATCGACCAGCGCGAGAAGGAAGCGGGCAAGGATGACGGCTATTCGAACCCGCAGATCAAGGTGGGCAGCCGGATCCGGCCGTACCTGGAGAAGATGCGGGCGCGGCTGGACGGGCAGTGAACAAGGCGCGCGGGCTCGCGCATCTGGGCCGAGGCGGGATTGATGTTCGCTTGCTGCGCCAGTCAGATGCTGGCCGGCCCACTTTCCCCCATTCATGAATGGTAGGAAACACCTTTTGCGCGGCAAGCACACGTCCCCAGTCGGATCGCGCTCCAAGAATTTGCCAATCAGTGTAAGCTCCGATTTCGCAATGCCATCTGCATAACATTTGTTCTGCAGCCGGCATCTGGCATTCAATCGAACTGATCTTTGAAAAGTGAGGCAATCATGAAATCACGTATATGGCTCGTCGCAGCCGCAATGTCCGTCTCCAGCCTGGCGCTGGCACAATCTGGTGGCGTGACCGAAAATACCGATCCGGCCAAGATCGCCGCGATCGAGCAGCATGCCCAGCAGCTGGCATCGGGCGCGCCAACGACGCCGATGATGGATGACATGCACAAACACCACATGGGCCACCACAAGCACCACAAGGGCATGCACAAGCACGCCGCCAAGGATAAGGGTGCGGAAGACAAACCGATGGCGAACGAAAGCAAAGGCTAATCGGCCAGCGCACTGTCGTCCCAGGCGAGCTTCCGGCTCGCCTGGCGCATTTTCGCTCTCTCCTTTCGCCAGTACTCACCAACTGGCCCCGCTCCGGCATCCCTGTCGGAACCGGCATGTCGCGTGGCACAGCACGACGCAGCAATTCGCCTGGCCTGCCGCGCTCCCCACCTGAATGACACGATGCTCACGATACTGATCTGTGTACTGCTGTTGAGCGCGCTCGGCGCCCTCATCACCGCCTTCGGCAACCGCCATTGGCAGTCAGATACCCGCAAACTACGCGCTGCACTCGACGCCGCCAGCGTCGCCGCACAGCCGCAAGTTGTCGACTTTCGCGAGCTTGACGGCTTGCCCGCGCCAGTACAGCGCTATTTCCGGATCGCCCTGACAGACGGCATGCCGATGGTCGAGCAGGTCGACCTGCAGCACAAGGGCCACATGAACATGAGCGAGGCCGGGACGCAGTGGAAGTCCTTCACGTCCAGCCAGCACGTCGTGACAAAGCGCCCCGGTTTCGACTGGAACGCGCGCATCGCCATGCTGCCCGGCGTGCCGGTGCGCGTGCACGACGCCTACATCGCCGGCGAAGGCATGCTGCGCGCCGCGCTGTTCGGCCTGATCACGGTCGCCGACATGCGCGGCAGCGCCGCCATGGCCCATGGCGAATTGATGCGCTTCCTGGCCGAAGCCGCGTGGTATCCGACGGCGCTGCTTCCCAGCCAGGGCGTCAGCTGGCAAGCGGTCGATGAACATGCCGCGCGGGCCACACTGGTCGATGGCGCGACCAGCGTCACGCTGCTGTTCAGCTTCAACGAGGCGGGCCTGATCGACACGATCCGGGCCGATGCGCGCGGACGCACGCTGGCCGGCAAGCTGGTTGCGACACCGTGGCAGGGGCGCTTCTGGAATTACCGGGACAGCGCAGGCATGCGGATTCCCTTCGATGGCGAAGTCGCGTGGCTGCTGGCGGAAGGGCCGAAGCCATACTGGCGTGCTGAAGTCGCCGGCGCGGTCATCGGACAGGCCAAGTAGAATGGCGCAGCAACGTACCAAGGAGACGCCATGCAAGAATCCGCCGCCCTCACGGCCACCAAAATCATCCACACGATTGCCTGGGCATTTTTCGCCTCGTGCATCTTGGCGATTCCGATCGCCGCCTGGCACGGCGCGTTTCGCATTGCGTGCTGGCTGATCGCGGTCGTCAGCGTCGAGGTGCTGGTCCTGGCAGTGAACGGCATGGTCTGTCCGCTGACCAAAGTGGCCAGGCGCTACACCGACGCGCGCCACGACAATTTCGACATTTACCTGCCGCTCTGGCTGGCGCGCTACAACAAGCACATCTTCGGCACGCTGTTCGCGGCCAGCCTCGCATTCACGCTGATGCGCTGGATGGGCTGGCCCTGATCCGCCTGCGCGCCTCCTCGCAGCACATCTCTTCCATCATGTCGAGGAACACGCGCGTCTTGGCCGGCATCAGCCTGCGGCCCGGGAATACCGCCCACCCGGTCACTTCCGGCAGCGACCATTCGGGCAGCACCCGCACCAGCTCCCCCTTTTCCATCGACGCTTCGGCAAACAGGTTGGAACTGGCCGCAATGCCGGTGCCGGCGCAGGCGATGCGGGTCAGCAGGTCGGGCGAGTTGGCTGTCAGCCGGGCCGGCAGCTCGCGCTCCCACACGGTTTTCCCCTTGGTCAGCTTCCAGGTTTGGGCGCCGCCGTTGCGGCTGCCCAGGCACAGCAGGTCGTGCTCGAGCAGCTCGTCCGGATGCTGCGGCATGCCGCGCCGCGCGATATAGGACGGCGCGGCGTACAGCGCGATCTTCTCGAGCGCCACGCGGCGCGCATGCAGCGACGAATCGTCCGGCAGGTCGCCCATGCGGATCGCGATGTCGAAGTTCTCGCCCACCAGGTCGACCCGGCGCGGCGACAGGTCGAGCTCCAGCTGGATCGCCGGATAGCGCTCGATGAATTTCGAAATCATCAACGTCATGCCCAGGTTGGCGAAGTCGCCCGGCATCGAAATGCGCAGCCGGCCGCTGGGCGCCAGCTGCCTGTGCTGCACCAGCGCGCCGGCCGCCTCGACCTCCTCGACCACCTTGCGCGCGTGATCGAGCAGGCTTTCGCCGAACTCGGTGAGCATCAGCTTGCGCGTGGTGCGCTGGAGCAGGCGCTCGCCCAGTTTCGCCTCCAGCAGCGCGATGCGGCGCGACACGGTCGACTTGGGCAGGTCCACCCGCTGCGCCGCCAGGCTGAAACTGCCGCTTTCGACGATGCGCGCGAACAGCGCCAGGTCATTCGGTTCTACGTCCATGATTATCCCACCAACGGTTTAATGTTATCCATTTCAAGGTCTTCCGCATTGTTTTTGGAACGTATAAAGTGTACCTCATCGCAGCTCAACCGAGACAAAAGGAAACAAAATGAACATCCTGCAAATTAACTCCAGCGCCCGCAGCACCGGTTCCGAATCGACTCGCCTGGCCGACGCCATCGTCGCCAAGCTGCTCGCCGCCAAGCCAGGCACCCAGCTGACCAAGCGCGACCTGGCCGTCAACCCGCATCCGGTGATCGACGAAGCGACCCTGGGCGCCCTGTTCACCCCGGCCGACCAGCGCACTGCCGAACAGAGCGCCCGCGTGGCCCTGGACGACGCGCTGATCGCCGAAGCCCAGGCTGCCGACGTGATCGTCATCGGCGCGCCGATGTACAACTTCGGCATCACCGTGCAATTGAAAAGCTGGTTCGACGCGGTCGCCCGCGCCGGCGTCACCTTCAGCTACACTGCCACCGGACCGGTCGGCCTGTTGAAGGACAAGAAGGTGTATGTAACACTGGCACGCGGCGGCTTCCACAAGGACGACGACCTGCAGGCCCAGCACCTGAAGAAATTCCTCGGCTTTATCGGCCTGACGGACGTGACGTTCGTGTACTCCGAAGGCCTGGGCATGGGTCCGGAAGCAGTGGCCAAGGCGCAGGCACAAGCCGACGCCGATATCAACGCAGTACTGGTATAAGCCAGCTCAATTGGAGAGTGTCATGACAGAGCAAGTGACGGCAGAGAGCGTTCGGCGCGGCCGTGGCGTCGAACGCCTGATCAACGGGCAGTTCGTGATGGATGGGGCGGGCGTGAAGATCAACCGCGTCCTGACGCAGGGCCTGCAACGGCGCCTCGATCCCTTCCTGATGCTCGATGCTTTCGGCAGCGACAAGCCGGGCGACTACATCGCCGGCTTCCCGGAGCATCCGCATCGCGGCTTCGAAACCGTGTCGTACATGATCAAGGGCAGCATGCGCCATCGCGACAGCGCCGGCAATGAGGGCCTGATCACCGACGGCGGCGTGCAGTGGATGACGGCCGGGCGCGGCGTGGCGCACTCCGAAATGCCGGAGCAGACCGACGGCCTGATGGAAGGATTCCAGCTGTGGCTGAACCTGCCGGCCAAGGACAAGATGACGGCGCCGTGGTACCGCGACATTCCGAGCGAGGCGATTCCGCGCTTTTCGACCGCGTCCGGGGCGACGGTGCAGGTCATCGCCGGCGCAAGCCACGGCGTGGCCGGGGCGGTGCAGCGCGACCATACGGAGCCGCTCTACCTCGACATCGAGCTGGCCGCCAACGCGACCTTCGAGCAGCTGCTGCCGCCCGGGCACAACGCGTTCATCTACGTGTTTCGCGGTCAGGTGCTGGTCGACGAGAGCTGCGTCGCGCAGTCGCGCATGGCGATCCTGGCCAACAATCCGGATGCCGACGGCGTGCGCATCGTCGCGGCCCAGCCGAGCCGGTTGATATTGATCGCGGGGCGTCCGCTCAACGAGCCTATCGCGCAGTACGGCCCGTTCGTGATGAACACGCAGGACGAGCTGCGCCAGGCGGTCGAGGACTTCCGGGCCGGAACCTTTAGCGCTTGACCGCGGCGCGCGTTTCGGCGTTGCGCAATGCCGCGATCCGTTCGGCGTCGCCCGGGTGCGAACTGAGGTAGTCCGGCAGCGGAGCGCGGCGCCGATCGGGCGGCGGGGAAGTGGGCGCGGCCTCGTCGTCGCTGCCCTCTCCCTCTTCATCATCATCGGCAGCCTTGCGCGACATCGATTCAAACAACAGCGCCATCGGCTCGAGCGACAAGCCGTTGGCCAGCATCATGTCGATCGCGTACCTATCGGCCTCGCGTTCGAAGTCGCGTGAATGGTTCAGGTTCAACAGGATAGCCGGCACCGTGGCCAGCGCGGTCGACACGTCGCCGGCCCACAGGTTAAGGAAAAACCCGACCCCGGCCGACTGCAGCAGCTGGCGCGCCGCATGGCGGCGCTGCACGTGGCCCAGCTCGTGGCTGAGCACACCGAGCAAAGCCTCGTCGCTGCCGGCCCGCTTGACCATCTTGTCGGTGACAACGATCACGCCGTTCGGCAGCGCAAAGGCGTTTGTGCCCATTTTTCCCGACCTGAACTCGAGCTGATACGGGGTTTTCTCGCCGCGCGGCTGCACCATCGCGCCGAAGCGCGCGCGCAAACGCTGCTGGACATCCAGCGGCAGCGCGGATGGGGTCAGTATTTTTTCTTCCATCGCCGCGAAGCCGCGGTCGCCGATTTTTTTGCCAAACGACGGCGGCATCCGGCCGGCGATCGCATCGGCGGCGGCCGGCAAACCCCACTGATAAATCGACAGCAGCGACACCAGCAGGCACACCAGCGCCAGCAGCGACAGCGGCCAGTTGTTCTGCCAGCGCACCACGCGCGGATCGCGGAAGCGGTTTTCCTTGAGCATGCGGTCCAGGCGCCGATGGTCGCTGGCCTCGATGAAGCCGCCGTCCGGAAAGCGCAGGATGCGCGGCGCGTGCTGCAGGCGTTCGGAAATCTCCATCCTGGACAGGCGCACATTGCGGCGCACGCCGTCGCCGCGCATCGCCACCACGCGCTTGTGGATCACCAGCGTGACCGGGTGGCGGCGCGAATTGATGCCGTCGTAGTAGATTGCGTCGATCATAAGGCGATCTCGATATCGAACAGGTCACCGGTTTCCTGGGCCAGGGCGCTGGCGTTGTCGCCGGCGTGATTGCACATGAAGTCTTCCAGGCTGCCGTCCGGGACCAGCGTCAGCGATTCGACCCGGTACTTCATCACGCGGATCTGGGCGAACGGTTTGTACAGGCCGAGCGTCAGCGCCACCAGCAGCAGGTTGGTCGAATGGATCCACAACAGGCGGCGCGCGGTCACGCGGCTGGTGAAGCGGTGTCCGGCCAGTTCGGTATGCTTCCACACCAGGTTCTGGATCCGGCTTTGCAGGAACGGCGTGACGAACAGGTACAAGGCGTAGGCGCTGCCCACGCCGTACAACAGCGTGAAGAACCAGCCGAACATGGTCGCCTTGACGTACTCGAAGGCGTTGTGGGTCAGCGCGGCGAAAATACCGGCGGACACGGTGCCGAGCATCAGGAAGCCGACCGCCTTGGCATAGATCTTGAAAAATTCTGCCGGCCTGGCGTCGAAAAACACCGGCGTCTGGCCAAAATACGCATTGTTGTGCTGGAAGCGCTTGAGCAGGTAGTGGCCCAGCGGGACCGTGCACACGATCAGCACCAGCAGCGCCAGGCCAAGCACCACGGTGCCCATGCCGATCTGTCCGCGCCCGGAAACGGCGACGTTCCAGCCGAAGAACACGATAAACGCGGCCAGCACCGGGAACAGGCTGAGCATCTTGTAGGCGTCGATGGCGCTGCCGGTGAAATGAAAGCGCAGGCCGCGATAGCTGGAGTTGACCATCTTGAAGCGGAACGAACGCGCCAGCAGCCATGGCACCAGCGCCACCAGCACCAGCGCGACACCGCCTGCCGCAGGGGGATAGATTTCGAACGCGACCTTGTAGGCGACGACCAGGAACAGCGCCAGCAGGCGCCCCTTGAGGATGGCTTTGGGCTTGCCGTGGTAGTCGAAGGTGGCGTCGTCGAGCCGCGTATTGCGGTAAAAATACTGGAGCCGGCGCACCTTGGCCCAGGCCGAATACACGCCCAGCGTCATGATCGTCAGCAGCAGGTTGACGACCCAGATCCGAAAATATTCTTCGCCGGTGCCGGTGAACTTGAGCGTCAGCGGGCCCAGGGCCTTTTTTTCGGCGCGCCGCGGCGGCGTGGCGTCAGCCGGTGCCGGGCGCGGCGGGGCCTGGTAATCGTCAAGCTCGAACTCGGGCAGCGGTTCGAAATCTGGTTCACTCGCGGTCATCGGTGTGGATCTGGCTTCGTCAAAAAATGTGTCAATACGGCGCGCGGCCAGAGTTGCACGATTATCAACCGACGCCGGACAAATGTCACGGAGGAATGGGCATTGTTGAAAAAAAAACATCGGCCGGAACGGTTCGGCCAGTTGCGCTACACTGGCGCCATGTTTCCACTCCTGACCCAAGCATTGCGATGGCTCAGCCGCGTGTGCGGTTTCGACACTGTCGATTCCTTCCCGCCCGGCCACCCGAACGCGCGCACCCGCTGGAATGCCGCTTATTTCGACATCGCGTCCGACCTCAAGCCGGACCAGATCGAACGCTCGATCTGCGAACGGATCGCCAACACGCCGAGCATCTTCGTCCATATCGACTGCCCGACGCCGCGCATGCAGCGCGCGCTGCTCGAAGTGATCGAGATGCGCATGCGCCGCTCGTGCGGCAATCCGGTCGACCTGGTGGCGCTGCTGATCAACGCCTACCGCAACCCGCACACGGCCGAAGCGGTGCCGGGCCTGCGCTCGGTGATCGTCAACAGCGACGGCGACGCGCAGGCGGTGATCGGCTACCTGGGCCAGATGCCGGCGGCGTTCGACATCATCGAGGCGTGAACATGATACGGTCCCGCCATCAAAGTGGCAAAAACCGTATCATTAAAAGCAGTACTGGCTAATAACGAATAATGCACTGATCGCCTGCCTTAACAACCAAACCATCAACAAACCGTACGCCGAGGTCTCTATCATTCCACGTGCACCCGTAGGCTAAGCCAAAACTTCTTCCGAACAATTCGGATTGAAAAATGGTCACCCCTACCGCCTCTATCATGTTCTTGAGCTGGCCGACCTCGGTGATCATTGGGGCACTTTCATCATCCAAGTCATCGCGCTCGCTCAAATAATAATGAAAAAGTGCAATTTCGGCTTGTTGTGCGTAGAGTTCCTTGTGCTTCATGAAATCAACGAAAACCTCCCGTTGTTCATCTTGAATCTGTAGATCCTCATCCGTGCTAATGGATAAGCCGCAAACCGTCGACTCACCGAAGAATGGCACATCGCATTCCCCACAATAATGAAGCGCCTGAAGTGACAGCGCTCCGAACAAATCGTCGTGCATGGACATCATTATTATTTTCCTTTTCGCCGTAACGGCGTTCGCCTAACTCCTGAACCAGACTATGACAGTGTCGATCCTGCACACTATGGCGACGGCGTTCGCCATCATCGAGGTACAAGCATGATACGGCCCAGCATCGATAGCATGGAAAACTGTATCACCATCATCGGACGCATCGGTCAAGCCTTGCTGAAATTGGTCGGCACCCAGCGTTCGCGCAGTTTCATGAACGGCGTCTCCACGACGCGGTACAGCAGCCATCCCGACAGCACGCTGGCCGCCATCACCAGCCCGATTGCCATCAGCGACTCGGGGCCGTAGCCGGCCTGCTCGAGCGGATCACGGGCCAGGATGCCGAGCTGCTTGTGGGTCAGGTAGATCGCGTAGGACCACAAGGCCAGGCTGGCGGCGCCGGGAATGCGGACGCTGCGCAGGATGCTCTTGTCGCCCAGTGCCGCCAGGATCAGCAGCGCGAAGCCGAGCGCCAGCAGCGGAAAGCCCAGTACCGTGATCGGCAGCGCCTCGCGCTCGCGCAGGAACAGCCAGAACGCCGCGCCGAGGACGACGCTGCCGGCAGCCAGCGCCAGGTTGCCATGCGCGGTCAGGCCGCGCCAGGCGCGCACGTGATAGTTCTTCAGCACCGCCAGCGCCACCCCGGCCACCAGCTCATCGAAGCGGCACAAGCTCGAATAGTAGATGTATTTGTAGTACCAGCCCTGTTCGTAGACCGTATTCCACACCTGGTAGCGCACCGCCATCCCGGCCGCAAAAGCCAGCGCGACCACGCCCCAAGCCCAGCGCAGCGGCAGGCGCAGCACGGCCAGCAGCAGCGCCAGCGCCGGAAGCAGCATGTAGAACTGCTCCTCGATGCACAGCGACCAGGCATGCGAGAACGCGGTGCCCGGGGTCAGGTTGATGTTCTGCGTGAAGGTCAGGAATTTCCACACCGGCAGCAACGGCGCGCCATGGCGGAACCACGGCCACAAGTAGTACAGCGCCAGCACCACGTAGAAATTGGGCAGGGTGCGCAGCAGCCGGCGCGCATAGAAGCGCGGCAGCGAGAATCCGGCTTCGCTGCGCAGCGCGCCGAAGATCTGGTTGCCGATCAAATAACCCGACAGCGCAAAGAACAGGTCCACGCCGACCCAGCCGATCCGCCCTACCCAGCCGAAGGTGTCGGCGCGGCTGACGAACAGCACGTAGTGGTGCAGCACCACCAGCACGATCGCGAGCGCGCGCAGCGTGTCGAGGCCGTGGTTGCGGGGAGTTGGGGCGGCGGTTTTCATGAAGCGGCGATCATGCCATGCGACTTCAACACGCGCCAGCGATTCCCGATAAAATAAGGGTCGCACCGAACCTTGAGGACCTCCACGTAATGACCAGCGCACGCGACCTGCAGTTCAAATCGATCAACTACACCGGCCTGGCCAGCGGCCCGCGCCTGATCATCACCGGGGCGGTGCACGGCAACGAGACCTGCGGCACCAAGGCGATCGGGCGCGTGATGGCCGAGATCGACAGCGGCCAGTTGCTGGTGCGCGCCGGCAGCGTGACCTTCGTCCCGATCACCAATCCGCTCGCCTACCAGCTGAACCGGCGCTCGGGCGAGCGCAACCTGAACCGCAACCTGTTCCCCAAGGACGCGCCGCAGGACTTCGAAGACCAGATCGCCAACTGGCTCTGTCCCCTGCTCACGCAGCATGACGTGCTGCTCGACCTGCATTCGTTTAACGCCCAGAGCCAGCCGTTCGTGATGGTCGGGCCGCGCAACAACGGCGGGCCGCTGCAGCCGTTCAAGCACGCCGAAAAAGAACGTGCGCTGGCGCGCCGCCTGGGCGTGAGCCGCTTTGTCGACGGCTGGCTGGCGACTTACGGCCAGGGCGTGCAGCGCCGCATGCAAGGCAGCGGATCGGCGCAGCTCGAAACGGTGCTGCGCTACGGCTACGGCACCACCGAATACATGCGCACCACCGGCGGCTACGCACTCACGCTCGAATGCGGGCAGCACTTCGATCCGGCCGCGCCCGATGTCGCCTACCGCGCGATCATGAACACGCTCGCCTTCCTGAAGATCATCGACGCGCCCGAGCCGGCCCCGATCGCGCTCGACGCCATGGAGTCGCTGTCGATGGTGGCGGTGCACGACAAGCTGGCCGAGGGCGACCAGTTCAGCCGTGTGTGGTCCAGCTTCGACGCGCTGGCCAAGGGCGACCTGATCGGCACGCGCGCCGATGGCACGCCTGTCACGGCCGAATTCGACGGCAAGATCCTGTTCCCCGACGTGAATGCGGTGCCGAACAACGAGTGGTTCTACATGACGCGGCCGAACACCGATTTCGACCGCCACACTGAATAGGCAGCGAACTAGCGGATGCCCCACACAAAGGGGTCGCTGTCATCGAACAGCAAGCTGGCCTGGGCATTGACCCAGGCCTTGCCGCGGATGCTGGGCAGGATGCGCTCGCCGTCGCGCCGGTAGCTCGCCTCGAACACGCTGCCGATCACGCTCTCCTGGCGCCACAGCGCACCGTCTTCCAGTTCGCCGTCGGCGGCCAGGCAGGCCAGCTTGGCGCTGGTGCCGGTGCCGCACGGCGAACGATCGTAGGCTTTGCCGGGACAGAGCACGAAATTCTGGCAATCGGCCCCGCTGCGCGAAGGCGCGAATAATTCAATGTGATCGATCAGGGCGCCGCCGTCGCCGCAGATGCCGTTCGCTTCGAGCGCTGCGCGCACGGCGCACGCAAAAGCGGTCAACGCTTCGACATTCGACACGCACAGATCCAGCCCATGATCGCCCACCAGGAAGAACCAGTTGCCGCCCCAGGCCACGTCGCCGGCCACTTCGCCATGGCCGGGCACCTGCACGCGCAGCGCGGCCTGGCTGCGGTACGAGGCGACGTTATCGATCGTGACGCTGCCGTCGGCATGCAGTTCGGCTTCGACCACGCCAACCGGCGTGTCGATCCGGTGCCGGCCCGGCGCCAGGCGGCCGAGGAAGGCCAGCGAGGCGACCACGCCGATCATGCCGTGCCCGCACATGCCGAGATAGGCGACGTTGTTGAAGAAGATGACGCCGGCCACGCAGTCGAGCGCGTGCGGCTCGCACAGCAGCGCGCCGACCAGCACGTCGGAGCCGCGCGGCTCGCACACCACGGCCGAGCGGACATGGTCGAAGTCGTCGCGAAAACGGGCCAGGCGTTCGGCCAACGGGCCGCTGCCCAGGTCAGGGCCGCCGGCGATGATCAGGCGGGTCGGTTCGCCGCCGGTATGGGAGTCGATGATGGAGATCGTGTTCATGGGGCCAGAATAGCGCGCGCGGGGCGGCTTGTCTTGTACAGAAATCCGCGCGGCGCTGTGGAATTGAACATAGCCGGAGTCACGCCGGCGTCAACAGCTTCAAACCGAATATCCCTGCCACGATCAGCGCGATGCAGCCGAGCCGCAGCGCGCCGGATGGCTCGCCCAGCAAGATCATCCCCGCGATCGCCGTGCCAACTGTGCCGATCCCGGTCCACACGGCATACGCTGTCCCCAGCGGCAACTGGCGCAGCGCCAGGCCCAGCATGCCCATGCTGCCGGCCATCGACACCAGCGTCAATACCGACGGCGTCAGCCTGGTGAAACCGTGCGTGTACTTGAGGCCCACGGCCCAACCGATTTCCAGCAAGCCCGCGATAAACAGATAGACCCAAGCCATGTCAGCCCTCCTTGATGTGCGGCGAGTATAGCATCGGGCTGGCGAGCCTTTTGACCAGGAAATCGACAAAGCTGCGCACCCGCAGCGGCACATGGCGGTTCTGCGGATACAGCAATGTGACCGGCCGCGAACGCCCCGCGCAATCCTGCAAAACCTCGACCAGCGCACCCGCTGCAAGGTCGGCTTCGACGATATAGCGATAGGTCTGCAACAGCCCTGCGCCGTGGCGCACCAGCGTGACGCAGCCAAGCACGTCGTCCGACAGGCAATAGCTGCCCGTGGTCGGCAGCTCAACATCGACGCCCTGCTGGCGGAACATCCAGCTGATGCGGCGCCCGCTGCTGGGCAGCTCGAACTGGATGCAGTCATGCGCGGCCAGGTCGGCCAGCGTGGCCGGCGTGCCGCAGCGCGCCAGATAAGCCGGCGTGGCCACCACCACCAGCTGCGCATCTTCGAGCTTGCGGGCGATCAGGTTCGAATCGGGCGGCGGACGCACGCGGATCGCCAGGTCATAGCCCTCTTCGGCGAAATCGATATTCCGGTTGCTCAAGTGGACCTCGACCTGCACCTGCGGATGCAACGCGCGGTAGTCGCCCAGCATCGGCAGCACGCGGCAGTGGCCGTACGGCGTCGGTACGCTGATGCGCAGCACCCCGGACGGCGCCAGCTGCTGCCCGGTGACCTCGCGCTCGGCTTCGACCAGGCGCCCGAGCGCCTCGCGGCACTGCGCGAAATACGCCTGGCCCGGATCGGTCAGCCGGACCTGGCGCGTGGTGCGCACGAACAGGCGCACGCCGAGCCGCTCTTCGAGGCGCGACACCGAGCGGCTCACGGCGGCCGGCGTCACCCCGGCCTCGACCGCGGCCGCGGTAAAGCTTTTGAACTCGGCGGCCAGGCAGAACAGCTCTATGCTGCCAAGCAAAATATCGTCGAACTGGCGTTTCATGGCATCCAATTAGTTACATGAAGTCAAAAGTGTAATGGTTTTCCGCATCTTTATCGACACGAACGGCATAAATATACTGGACTCCTTACTTCAAAAGGAGATTCAAATGCCATACGTAAATATCAAAATCACCCGCGGCGGCGTTACGGCCGAACACAAGGCGGCCCTGATCGCCGGCGTGACCGCGCTGCTGACGCAGGTGCTGGACAAGGCGCCGGGCAGCACCTTCGTCGTCATCGACGAAATCGATACCGACAATTGGGGCGTGTCGGGCCAGACGGTGACCAAGCTGCGCGCCACCCAATCAACGTAAAGGACACGCACATGACCACCACCACCGTCATCATTACCGGGGCCTCGAGCGGCATCGGCCTGGCACTGGCTGCCGCCTTCCTCGAACGGGGCGACAACGTCGTCATCAACGGGCGCGATGCCGCGCGCCTGGCCGGCGCCGCCGAGCGGCTGGGCCACCCATCGCGCGTGCTGGCCGTGGCAGGCGACATCGCCGCACCGGCCACCGCACAACGCCTGTTTGCCGAAGCGGCGGCGCGCTTCGGGCGGGTCGGCATCCTGGTCAACAACGCCGGCCTGTTCATGCCCAAGCCGGTGACCGACTACACCAGCGCCGACGTCGAGCAGATGGTCGCGACCAACCTGATGGGCTTCGTCTACCCGACCCAGGAAGCGGCGCGCCACATGCAAGGCAACGGCGGCGGCCATATCCTCAACATCAGCGCGAGCCTGGCGCTCCAGCCGAATGCCAGCGTGCCGGCGCTGCTGCCGGTGCTGATCAAGGGCGGCATCAACAGCGCCACGCGCGCGCTGGCGATTGAGCTGGCGCCGCACAACATCAAGGTCAACGCAGTCGCGCCAGGGATCATCGACACGCCGATGCATCCGGCCGAGAACCACGCCTTCCTCGCAGGACTGGCGCCGCTCGGCAGGATCGGCAGCACGCAGCATATCGTCGACGCGGTGCTCTACCTGACCGGCTCCAATTTTTCCACCGGCGCGGTGCTCACGGTCGACGGCGGCATGAGCGCCGGCAAGTGGTAGCAAATTGCTTCATAATCGACAGCCATGAAGACCACGATGACCCCAGCCGACATCCTGACCGCCCTTGCCGTGGTCACCATCTGGGGCGTCAATTTCGTCGTGATCAAGATCGGGCTGCAGGACCTGCCGCCGGTGCTGTTCACCGCGCTGCGCCTCCTGTTCGCGGCGCTGCCGCTGGTATTCTTCGTCAAGCGCCCGCAGGCGGCGTGGCCGCTGGTGCTCACCTACGGCATATTCCAGTTCGCTTTGCAATTCACGCTGCTTTTTTCCGGCATCAAGCTCGGACTGCCGGCGGGGCTGGCGTCGCTGGTGATCCAGCTGCAGGCCTTCTTCACGATCGCTCTGGCGGTGCTGATGCTGGGCGAGCGGCCCAAGGCGGTGCAGCTGGTCGGCGCGCTGGTGGCGCTGGGCGGCATGGGGCTGGTCGCGGCCCACCTCGACAGCCAGGCCACGCTGATCGGCTTCGTGCTGGTCGTGCTGGCCGGCTTGTGCTGGGCGCTGGCCAATATCACCACCAAGAAAATGGGGCAAGTGAACGCGCTGTCGCTGGTGGTATGGGGCTCGCTGCTGGCCGCCCCGCCGCTGCTGCTGGCGTCGTGGCTGATGGAAGGGCGCGCCGCGTGGCAGCTGGCGGCGCACAACTTCGGCCTCAAGTCGCTGCTCACGGTGCTGTTCCAGGCCTATCCGAACACGATACTCGGCTTCGGCATCTGGTCGATGCTGATGCGGCGCTATGCGGCCGCCACCATCGCGCCGTTCTCGTTGCTGGTGCCGGTGGCCGGCATGACCAGCGCCGCGCTGATTTTGGGCGAACAGCTGCAATGGTGGAAGGTCGGCGCCGGCCTGCTGGTGCTGGGCGGGCTCGCGCTCAACCAGTTCGGCGCGCGGCTGTGGGCCAGGCTCGCCACGGCGCGCTGAGCGCGCACAGGTACACTATGCCTTCATCCACATGAAGGGAATCCCATGGCCATCGCCGCAAAAGTCCTGATCGGATTGATCCTGCTGTTGCATGTCTACTTCCTGCTGCTCGAAACGGTGCTATTCAAAACGCGCGGCCGGCGCGTGTTCGGCCTGAGCGCTGAGAAGGCCGAGATCATGGCACCGGCCATGTCGAACCAGGGCTGCTACAACGGCTTCCTGGCCGTCGCGCTGGGCATCAGCCTGTTCCATCCGCACCCCGCTGTAGCCTTCTATTTCGCGATCTATGGACTCGGTTGCGTGGCCGTGGCCGGCATCTGGGGCGCCCTGACCGTCAAGCCCGCGATCTTGTTTATCCAGACCGTCCCGGCCGTACTCGCCCTGATCCTGGTCCACCTCGTCTGAATCCGCTTGCCCCCGCACGTTTTAGCCCTGCTCCAGCAGGTTTTTTGGTTATATCGTAGAATTGCGATATTAGATTCGTAGAAGCCCGATATATGCACATCGATGCCATTCACAAGGCTTTGGCCAACCCGGTCCGCCGCGACATCCTGCAGTGGTTGAAGGATCCGCATGCGCATTTCGCGCACCAGCAACATCCCCTCGAACTGGGCGTGTGCGCGGGCCTGATCGATGCGCGCACCGGGCTGTCGCAGTCGACCGTGTCGGCCCACCTGGCGACGCTGCAGCGCGCCGGCCTCGTTTGCTCGCACCGGGTCGGGCAATGGATCTATTACAAACGTAACGAGGACACCATCCAGGCTTTCCTCGAGCATATGAACCAGGGACTTTAGGAGCAAGCATGAGCACTTTATTCGATCCGATCACCGTCGGCGCGCTGGACCTGCCGAACCGTATCATCATGGCGCCGCTGACCCGCGCCCGCGCCATCGGCGGCGCGCGCGTGCCCAATGCGCTGATGGCCCAGTATTATGTGCAGCGCGCTTCGGCCGGCCTGATCCTGAGCGAGGCGACCGCCGTCACGCCGCAGGGCGTGGGCTACGCCGACACCCCCGGCATCTGGTCCGACGAGCAGGTGGCCGGCTGGAAGCTGGTGACCGACGCCGTGCACCAGGCGGGCGGGCGGATTTTCCTGCAGCTGTGGCACGTGGGCCGCATTTCGGACCCCGAGTTCCTCGACGGCGCCGCGCCCGTGGCGCCAAGCGCGCTGGCCGCCCGCGGCCACGTCAGCATCCTGCGTCCGCTGCGCGATTATCCGCTGCCGCGCGCGCTCGCCACCGACGAGATTCCGGGCGTGGTGGCGGCCTTCCGCAAGGGTGCCGAGAACGCCAAACTGGCCGGCTTCGATGGCGTCGAAATCCACGGCGCCAACGGCTACCTGCTCGACCAGTTCCTCCAGGACGGCAGCAACCATCGCACCGACATCTATGGCGGGTCGATCGAAAACCGCGCGCGCCTGATGCTGGAAGTGACCGATGCCTGCATCGCCGTGTGGGGCGCCGGCCGGGTCGGCATGCACCTGGCGCCGCGCCGCGATTCGCACGACATGGGCGACTCCGATCCGAAGGCCACCTTCGGCTACGTGGCGCGCGAACTGGGCAAGCGCGGCATCGCCTTCATCTGCGCACGCGAGGGCATCGGCGAAGACCGCCTGGGCCCCTACCTGAAGCAGCAATTCGGCGGCGTCTACATCGCCAATGAACGGCTGACCAAGGAGAGCGCCGAGGCGCTGGTGCTGTCGGGCGAAGCCGATGCCGTCGCGTTCGGCAAATGGTTCATTGCGAACCCCGACCTGCCGCGCCGCCTGCAGACCGACGCGCCGCTCAACGAGGTGCGCGCCGACCGCTTCTACCATCCAGGCGCCGAAGGCTATACCGACTACCCGGCGCTATAGCCCGACAAGGGCCGCGCTCCGGCTCCGGCATGCGCCGCGCCCGACATCACGGCGCGGTTGCGGCCCTCCTGCTTGGCGCGGTACAGCGCCTGGTCTGCCTTCCAGACCAGCGCGTCGGCGCTGTCGCTCCCGTTCGGGACCAGGGCCGCCACGCCGATGCTTACCGTCACATGGCCGAACGCCGACATCGCGTGCGGCAGCGCCAGCGCGGCCACGGCGCCGCAAATTTCCTGCGCCATCTCCAGCGCGTGCGGTTCGTAACTGAGCGGCGCGAGCAGCACGAACTCTTCTCCGCCATAGCGCGCCGCCATGTCGCCCGGCCGCCGCGCATGCGCCGCAATCACCTGCGCCACGGCGCGCAGGCACTGGTCGCCGGCCTGGTGTCCATAGTGGTCGTTGTACAGCTTGAAGTGATCGACGTCGAGCAGCGCCAGCGCCAGCGGCTCGCCCGTGCGCGAGGCGCGCGCCCACTCTTCGGCCAGCGCGGCATCGAAGCCGCGCCGGTTGATCACGCCGGTCAGCCCATCGGTCATCGACAGCGCCGCCAACTTGGCGTTGCTGTCGGCCAGTTCGAGCGTGCGCTCGCCCACCAGTTCTTCGAGCAGCCGTTTGCTGCGGGTCAGGCTGCGCACCCGCAAACGATAGGCTGCAGCCAGCAGCGTCGCCGCCAGCGCCGCGATCAGGATCCGGAACCACCAGGTCCCCCAGTACGGCGGCAGGATGGTGATGGCGAGCGTGGTCGGCTCTTCGTTCCACAGGCCGCGGTTGTTCGCCGCCTTCACCTTGAATACGTAGTCGCCGGGATTGAGGTTGGTGTAGGTCGCGCTGCGGTGCGCGGCGTCGGCCATGACCCAGTCGGGGTCGAAGCCGACCAGCTGGTAGGCATAGCGGTTAAGGCCAGGGTCGGTAAAGTGCAGCGCGGCGAATTCGATGGCGAACACCGGCTGCTCGGGCGGCAGCTCGAGCGCGCGCGCCCGGGTGACGGCGCCGTCGAGGCGCACGCCGGCCGGGTGCGCGCCGCGCGCCAGCGAGCGGTTGCTGACCGTGATGTCGGTGATCGCGACCTGGGGCGCGATCGAATCGTATCCCACCAGCGACGGCTTGACGCTGGTGATGCCGGCCGATCCGCCGAAATACAGCAGGCCGTCCGGCCCGAGGAAGGCCGCGCCGACGCGGTAGCTGTCCATGGCGCCGTCGGTCGCGCTGTACTGTTCGGCCTTGCCCGCCACCGGATCGAACTTGAGCAGCGCGGCGGTGGTGCTGATCCAGATTTTTCCGTCGGGCTCACTGCGGATGGCGAACACCCTGCCCCGCCCCGCGGTGGACGGCTCGAGCCGGAAACGGATGCTGCCGTCAGCCGCGGTCACGATTTCGCTCAGGCCGGCCCCGGTGCCGGCCCAGATCCGTCCCAGCGCGTCCTCGTGCAGGGAGGCGATGCTGTCGTCCGACAGCCCTGGCGAATTGCGTTCGCCGCGCTGGAAATGGCGGAACAAGCCGTTGTGCAGATCGAGCATGTCCAGGCCGCTGCTGGACTCCGATCCCATCCAGACCCGTCCCAGCCGGTCTTCCAGGATCGTCGTTGCGCTGCCGGGCCCGCGCTGCTGGCCAGGATCGCCCGCGTCGGCCGCGTACACGACGCGGTTCCCGTCGCGCGGATTGAAATGTACGACCCCAGCGCCGGTGCCGATCCACAGCATGCCGTTCGAGCCGGGCACGATCGTGTTGATGAAATTGCCCGCCTTGCCGGAAAATTCGGTGCGCGTGAAAATGCCGTCTGCCCGGTCCAGCCGGTGCAGCCCGCGCGGCGTGCCCACCCATAGCGGGCCGCCGGCCTGCTGGTACAGGCAGTAGATGGTATCCGACGCCAGCGCGCCCGGACGCTCCTTCGATGCGCGGTATTCGCGCTCGACCCGTCCGGTGGCCGGATTGAATAGCGACACGCCGTTCAAGCCGCCCAGCCAGATGCGCGCCTGCGGTGCGGCGGCGATGGCCTGGATGGTGTTGTTCTGTTCCGGCGCGGACGGATCGGCCGCCGGCGGGATCAGGCGCGCAAAGCCGCGCGAGCCCATGTTGGCGACGCTTACGCCGTTGTTGAACGTGCCCACCCACAGGTTGCCGGCGCGGTCGCGCAGCGCCGAAGCGATGCTTGCCGTCGGCAGGCTGTAGGGGTCCATCGGATTGAAGCGGAATACTTCCGGCTCGTCGTTGCCGTCGTTCCAGCGCACCAGGCCGCCGCCCATGGTGCCGGCCCACAGCGCGCCATGCCGATCGGCGTAGAAGCGGTTGATGCGGTGCTTGGGCGAGGCCACCGGCGCGCGTGCGCTCCATGGCGTGCCTTCGCTCCAGCGCCAGGCGCCGCGACCGGTGCCGATCCACAGCCGGTTCTGGTCGTCCATGTGCAGCGAATAGACGATGTTCAGCTCCGGATTGGGCGCCTGCGCCGAGTCGACCCTGAAATGTTCAAAGGTGCTGGCGCCGGGCGCGAGGTAATCGAGGCCGGCCGGCCAGGTTCCCATCCACAGCCCGCCCCTGGCGTCGAGTGCGAGCGCATCGAGGTTGTTGGAAGCGACGCTGCCGGGGACGGCATTGTCGTGGCGATACTGGCGCAGCGCGCCGCTGGCCGGATCGAAGTGCTGCAAACCGGCCCAAGTGGCCAGCCACATGCCGTCGGCGCCATCGGAGATGATGTTCTTGATGGTGCGCGGGCTGCCCGGCGCCGGCAGGGCCAGGTAGCGGGTAAAGGTACCGTCGCCCGGATTGAAGCGCGCCAGCCCGTCGCGCGTGGCGACCCAGATCCATCCCAGTTTGTCTTCGAACAGCGCGGTGGTACGGTCGCTCGGCAGGCTGGTCTTGTCGAGCGGGTCGTTGACGTAGCGGACCGCCTGGTAGCCGTCGTAGCGATACAGCCCGCCGTTCAGGCTCGCGATCCAGATGAAGCCTTGCCGGTCCTGCAGCGTGGCCAGCACCGACAGGTCGTCGGTGGCCAGCGCGGCGATCCGCTTGAAGCGCAGCGCCGGCGCCGGCGCCGCCGCGACCCACGCGCACATCAGCAGGCCGGCGAACGCAATCAGTGTGCGCAGGCAGCGGACAGCGACTGCGGCGCCGGTTCGATCGTTTTCCATGGCCTGCCAAGTGGAGACGAGATGACCACTTTGATACTGCAGATCTGTTATGTCAACACAAATTGCATATCTTCAACCATGGCGCGTCCGCTCACAGCGTCGCAAGGTATTGTTCGTACACGTCGTACATGCCGCCGAAGCCCTGTTCCATCGACGCATGGCCGGCCACGAAAGTCTCGATCTCGATCTGGTCGGCGTTCAGCGGCGTCGAACGCAGCGTCATCGTGGTCCTGCCCTCGTGCTCGACCAGCGTGGTGGTGTTGCGCACCTCGATCGGCCAGGTCGGACTCATCGCATAGCGGATCCGGTTGCCTTCGGCGTCGGCGAAACCATTGATGAAGACGATGCGTTCCGGTCGCACCAGTTCGAGGTACTCGAATTTGCCGTACATGTCGATGCCAGGGCCGAAGCGCATGCAATAGTGGAACACGCCGCCGGCGCGCGCCTCGTTCTTGATCACCTCGATCGTGCAGCCTTGCGGCCCCCACCATTTTT
The DNA here is from genome assembly GCA_025359245.1 of Massilia sp. Taxonomy (GTDB): domain Bacteria; phylum Pseudomonadota; class Gammaproteobacteria; order Burkholderiales; family Burkholderiaceae_D; genus Telluria_A. The sequence continues at coordinate 53,607 of JANYGW010000144.1, read as the reverse complement.
GCAGGTGGGCGGTCTCGGTCATGCTGTCGTAGACCAGCTCGCACGGCGCGTTGAAGGTGCGGGTGATGACAAAATCGGCGTTGCTGTCAGGGCTAGTCATACGGGTTCTCCTTGGCTTGGATGGTGAGCAGGTCATTTTCGAGGCGATCCAGGCGATCTTCCCAGAAAATGTAGTACTGCGCCATCCAGTTGCTCGCTGCCCGCAGCGGCACGGCCTCGGGTCGGGGGTCAGGGACTGCAGGGAAACATGATCGGTAGTATACTAGACATATATTTCCAGTATAATAAAAACATGGATATCAACCAAATCATCGCCCGCCGCATCAACGCGCTTCGCGAAACACAGAAACTCTCGCTGGACGCATTGGCATCGCTCAGCGGTGTGAGCCGCTCCAATATATCGCTGATAGAACGCGGCCAGAGCAGCGCATCGGCCACCGTGCTCGACAAACTCGCCGCAGCCCTTGGCGTGACGCTTTCCTCGCTGTTTGAAGACGGGAGTGCGCCGGCCGCCGCGCCGTCGCCAGTTGCTCGCAAAACCGAGCAACTCGCGTGGACCGATCCCGCGTCAGGCTATTTGCGGCGCAGCCTGTCCCCTGCAGCGCCGTCGTCGATACAACTCGTCGAGGTCACCTTCCCGCCCGGCCAACGCGTTGTCTACGATGCCGTCGCGCGCAACGCCGACCTCAATCAGCAGATCTGGATGATCGACGGTGTCATGGAAATCAGTGTCGGCGACCAGCACTGGCGCCTGGTGGCGGGTGATTGTCTTGGCATGCCATTGGATCAGCCACTCGTTTATTTCAATCCTATGCAATCAGCTGCGCATTATCTTGTCGCCCTGGCGACGCCACCAATTAAACCAATCCGAAGAAATGAGCTCGCGTAACTGCGCTTGGCTACCCGACCTCGAGAACCTCCAAGTAAGGACATCAGATGATTTCTACTGCCGCCATGACGATCGACTTCGAATCGCCAGACCAGCCTGACGTGATCGCCCTCATTGCCGAGCTGGACGCTTACCAGGACACGCTCTACCCGCCAGAGAGCCGGCACTCCCTCGACCTGGAATCATTGAAGGAGCCCAATGTCCTGTTCGCAGTTGCGAGGGAATGGACGGGCCAGGCAATCGCCTGCGGGGCGATCGTCCTCTACCCTGAATTCGGTGAAATCAAACGCATCTACGTCCATCCCCGCGGTCGTGGCCAAGGCGTCGCAAGAAAACTCCTGGCGCTGCTCGAGGCACGGGCAATCGGCTCGCACTGCACCTTGTTCAGGCTCGAGACCGGACCGCACCAGCCTGATGCGCTGGCCTTGTACGCCTCAGCCGGCTACGAGCGCCGGGGACCATTTGGCGATTACACGGATGACCCACTGAGCGTGTTCATGCAAAAACATGTCGCAGCCTGAGACTTGGCTTCAACGCACTTCCAGTGCTAGTGCTGCAAAGCCCCAAGATCGATGCTGGCGCCGCGCACCTTGAGATCGAAGTCATTGCCCACCAGCGCCGTCAGCGCCGCTCCACGCGCCCCGGCGCCAATCGCCGGACTGCCCGCCTGCAGGTGAAAGTCTGACCCGGCCGCAATGAACAATGGATTACCCGGCACGGCAGCGCTGTCGAAGGCCGTGCTGCCCGCGCCGTTGAACCATAGATTATGCGTGATCGTTCCGGCACTGGCCGGCACCCCGTTCGACCCGGAGTTATACGGCGTGCCGCTGACGACATGGAAAATATTATTCTCGATATCGAGCGAGCCGACCGGTAAATTCCAGTCATTGGTAATCGCGCCGTACGATGGATGCAGCGCCTGATTGGTGTTGTAGAAGGTGTTGTTGAAGATTCGCGCATCATGCAGGATATTCGTGTTGAAGCGCAGCGCGGCAAGCTTCACGTTATAGACGATGTTGTTCCATACCCGCAGCCCGTTCTGCATATTGTCTGCGATATTGATGCCATGCTTGGACACGTCGTGTATCAGGTTGTGATGCAGGCTCACGTTATTGGCCACGTCGCTGCCATTGCCGCCATTGACGTAGACCTGGAAGCCATTGCCGTCGCGGATATCGTGGATATGGTTGTACGCGATTTCGTAGCTGCCATCGCCGTCTATATAGATGCCGTGGCATTCCTGGGCATTGCCCTGGATATCGTGGATATGGTTGCCATACCAGACCGCGTTGTTGCCGTTGCCGGTAATGCCGGCCATGCGCGGCACATTGATGCCGGTTCTCGGCGCGGTCGACGCGGCAAGATCGTTGTTGATGACGCGCCAGTTGTGGCCGAAAATCTCCTGGCTGATCGGGCCGTCGTAGCCTTCGCAATCCATGCGCAGGTTCGACACCACCGCCCACTGCCCCATGCCGGGAAACGACTGGCCATTGATCGCCGAAATGCAGCCACCGCTCATGCCGTTGGCGACCGTGCCGCGGATGTACACGTCCTCGCCCGGATAGCCGGTCACCACGATGGCCCCGGTGCCGGCGGCGCCCGTCGGCGCGCTGCCCGACTTGTCGCGAAAGCGCATGAAGTAATGCTCGAAACCGACGTCGGTCCAGGGCTGCGCGCTGCCGTGGCCGCGCATGACGATCATGTCGCCGGCGCGCGCGACCGGCCACGCGCCGCCGGTGTACAGCGCCGGTGTCTGGACGTGGCGATACGGCTTGCTGATATCGCCCGGCAGCGCGGTATTGTCGTCGCCGGCGACGTTGTCCACATACAGGATGCGGCCCGGATTGGGCATGAACGTCAGGTCGACATTCGATGCGACGGCGCCCACCGTCACCTTGATCGGTAATGCCACTCCCTGCGCAGCGCCGCCCAGCGCGCCAACCTGCACGATAATCTGCTGCATGCCCAGCGTATCGACCTTGCTGGCGCCCATGAAGCGGTAGCTGGCCACTTCGGTCCCGCCGATGAACACCTTGGTGGTGGTCCCGACGCCGCTGGCCGCGCCAAAATTCTTGCCGAAGATGGACAGGTAGGCGCCGCGATTGCCCTCTCCGCCGGTCGAAGGCCCGCTGACGATGTCGGTGTAGCTGACGATGGGCGCGTCGACCGGAGGCGGAACCGGTGGCAGCGGAACGGGAATGGGTACCGGAATGGGCACCGGCAATGGCGTTGCGGCCTCCCCGCCGCCGCCTCCGCAGCCAGTGGCAAGTACGCAGATGACGAGCAATTCACTCAGGAGAAAGACGCGACGCTGGAGGCTAGGCTGCATGGCTGAAATACCCATATTGACGGTTACGCATTGTCGCATGACGGTGCAAGACGACACAAGCGGCGGGTGTCGATGCTAGGCGCTGCCCGCCTTGGCCGGCCGCCGCGGCCTTTGCTTGGCCACCACCGTTTTGACTACCACCGTCAGCGGCGGTGCCGCTTCGAATACTTCCCGATGCCGTCCGATCGCCTGGGCGATCAGGGCCTCGACCTGCGGCTCGTTCAAGCGCGAAGAATCCGCCAGGCGTATGCTGCGCACCTGCTTGCCATCGCCTTCGAGCAGTCCGTTTGGATCGTTCAACGCGACGCCATTGAGGAAGAACAGCGTCACCCACCTTGGATAGCCGGCCACCGAAATGAATGCATCGGGTGCGCGCTCGGTCGGGCTGAAGCCGAATACCAGTGCGTTGTAGTTATCGAAAACCAGCTCGAAGCCGCGCGGGAAGAAGGCCCGCAGCCGCTGGCGGGCGTCGATCAGCTGCGCTTCGATTGCGGGGGTGTATTTCGCCAGGAAGGCGGCAATCTGCGGTTCAGGATCAGGATCAGGATGCATATTGCCCTATCAAAAAACCAGCGCTGCTTACAGACTCGCCAGCGCCACCTTGGCCTCGGACTTGGCCGCCGCCGCGCGTCGCTCACTGTACCGGTCGACCAGGTAATCGCTGCGCTCGCGCACCAGCAGCGTAAACTTGAACAGCTCCTCCATCACGTCGACCACGCGATCATAATACGCCGACGGTTTCATGCGCCCGGCCTCGTCGAATTCTTCATATGCCTTCGGCACCGACGACTGGTTCGGGATCGTGACCATGCGCATCCAGCGCCCCAGCACGCGCAAGGTGTTGACCGTGTTGAACGACTGCGAGCCGCCCGACACCTGCATCACCGCCAGCGTGCGGCCCTGGGTCGGCCGGGTCGACCCCACCTCCAGCGGTATCCAGTCGATCTGGTTTTTCATCACCGACGTGATGGTCCCGTGCCGTTCCGGACATGACCACACCTGCCCTTCAGACCATAGCGACAGCGCGCGCAGCTCGGCCACCTTGGGATGCGTGGCCGGCACGCTGTCGGTCACGGGCAGCTCGCGCGGATCGAAAAAACGCACCTCGGCGCCCATGTGGGTCAGGATGCGGCCAGCCTCTTCGGCCAGGAAGCGGCTGAACGAGCGTTCGCGCAGCGAGCCATACAGAATCAGGATGCGCGGTGCATGGTCGAACGGCTGCGGCGGCGCCAGCTTGTCGACGCTGGGCATGTCGAACTGGGCCTCGCTCAGGTTGGGCAGGCTCGCGTCCATTCAGTTCACCCGCTTGCCGTCGGCGCCGATCACGGTCTCGCCGTCTTCCTTGGTGAATGCGCCCAGCTGCGGCAGCGGCAAAACATCGAGCACCAGCTCGGACGGCCGGCACAGGCGCGTGCCCATCGGCGTGACCACGAACGGGCGGTTGATCAGCACCGGATTGACTGCATCGCGTCGAGCAGCGCGTCGTCGCCGAGCGCGGCATCGGCCAGCCCGAGTTCGGCGAAGACTGCCTCCTTGCTGCGCATCGCCTCGCGCACCGTCAGGCCGGCGCTGGCGATCATGCCGGCCAGCGTAGCGCGGTTCGGCGGCGTGGCCAGGTAATCGATGACCCGCGGCTCGACGCCGGTATTGCGGATCAGGGCCAGCGTGTTGCGCGACGTGCCGCAGCGCGCATTATGGTAAATCGTGATGTCCATCTTGCTTCCTCAATCTGTCGTTGTGGTGGGGCCGCAGCACAGGACTTCCGTGCAGCAGTTGTCGGTCAAAAAGCCGATCAGTGCATTCATGGTGGCGAAATTGGCGGCGTAGATGACGAAGCGTCCATCCTGTTTTTGTGTGACCAGATCGGCGTGCGCGAGCTCCTTCAGGTGAAACGAAAGCGAGGATGGCGCGATGCCGAGGTGTTCGGCGATTTTGGTGGCGGCCATGCCGGGCGGCCCGGCCTGGACCAGCAGCCGGAACACGGCCAGGCGCGATTCCTGGGCCACGGCATTGAGCGCCGCGAGGGCATTTTTAGTTTCCACTTCGGTTAGCACCCCATCAATTCGATACTTCAACGATACTCGAATCATCGAAACCGTGCAACTTCTTTTTGCTTGTCGGCGCAGTTCGGCGCACTATAGAATGCAGGCGCAGATTTTCCGCATCGCAAGATAAATTGCCGCGGCGCGTTTTCAGGACGGAGTACATCATGAGCAATTACGAGCTGCGTGCGGCATCGCTTCCCGGCCACGGGCAACGCATGGCATTGCGCCTGCTGCAGCTGTTCGGCTGGAAGGTGCGCTACAAGCCGCTGCCCGGCCCGCATGGCGTGGCCATCGTCTATCCGCACACGTCGAACTGGGATTTCGTGGTCGGCCTGCTCGGCAAATGGTCGCTTGGCCTGCCGTTTCGCTGGCTCGGCAAGGAGTCGCTGTTTCGCGGCCCGTGGGCGCGCATGATGCGTTCGTGGGGCGGCGTGCCGGTCGAACGCAGTTCGTCGACCGGCGCCACGCAGCGCCTGGTCGAGACCATGCGCAAGGCCGACTGGTTCTGGCTGGCGCTGGCGCCCGAAGGCACGCGCAGCTACAAGCCCTACCTGCGCAGCGGCTTCTATCACCTGGCCGTCACGGCCAACGTGCCGCTGTTGATCGTCTACCTCGACTATCCGCGAAAAGAGCTGGGCGTGGTCGACACGATCCGCCTGACGGGCGACCCGGCCGTCGACATGCCGGCCATCGAGGCGGCCTACCGCGGCCACCTCGGCATGCATCCGGAACTGGCGGCGCCGATCAGGCTCGCGCCGCCGCGTTCAGACGACGCCGGCAAGCAGGCATAGGCCAGCGCCGGCAATGAGCGGCGCAGCCATGCGCAGCTTGCCGAGCTGGCGGCCCAGCAGCAGCAAGGCCGCGCTGGCGAGCAGGTAGCCGGCGCCGCTTGACAGCTGCGGCAGTTCACGCCCGTGCGCCTGCCCGTGCAGCAGTGCAAACGCGCCCACCAGCGCGATCGCGCACGCAGGCGGCAAGCGCCTGGACGCGAGCAGCGCGCCGGTCAGCACGACGCTGGCGGCGATCCAGCTGTCCGGCGCCGCCAGGCCGGCATGCAGCGTGGCGCCCAGCGCCATCATGCCGATGAAGGTCAACGGCAGCATCAGCGGCTGTTGCTGCCGGCGGCTCCACATGCCGATGCCCAGCATCGCCGCCAGGTGGTCGAGTCCCGTGAACGGATGCAGCAGGCCCGCCGCAAAGCCGGTCGCTTCGCCATGGCCTGGATGGGCGGCCGCGGGAAGCGCAATCAGGCACAGTGCCAGCGCGAGGTATTTTTTCAATTCGATACTCCTGGTTGCGGGCTGTCGAGCAAACCCTGGCTGCGAATGAAGGCGATCACCTCGTCCACCCCTTCCCCGCTGCGCAGGTTGGTGAACAGGAACGGGCGCTCGCCGCGCTGGCGCTTTGCGTCCTGCGCCATGATGTCCAGGTTGGCGCCCACGTGCGGCGCCAGGTCGGTCTTGTTGATGATCAGCAGATCCGAGCGCGTGATGCCCGGGCCGCCCTTGCGCGGAATCTTCTCGCCGCCGGCGACATCGATCACGTACAAGGTCAGGTCCGACAGCTCGGGGCTGAAGGTGGCCGCCAGGTTGTCGCCGCCCGACTCGATCAGGATCAGCTCCAGCGCCGGAAAATCGGCATGCATGCGCGCGATCGCTTCAAGATTGATGGAAGCGTCCTCGCGGATCGCCGTGTGCGGACAGCCGCCCGTCTCCACACCCATCAGCCGTTCCGGCGCCAGCGCGTTGGCGCGCACCAGGATGTCCATGTCTTCGCGCGTGTAGATGTCGTTGGTGATGACGGCCATGTCGTACTGGTCGCGCATGCCCTTGCACAGCCGTTCGCACAGCGCCGTCTTGCCCGAGCCGACCGGGCCGCCGATGCCGACCCGCAGTGGATTTGAAGTCATAAGGATCTCTCTCAGGAACGGTAAAGCCTGCCGTGCTGCACCTCGTGCCGCATCGAAAGGATGGATAAACCGGGCGACCAGTTCGACATCGCGTCGTCGCCCATCGTTTGCGCGCGCTGCGCGGCCTGCTCGATTTCCGGGCGCAGCGACAGCAGCATGCGCTGCCCCGCCACCTGCCCCAGCGGCACCGACTTGACGCACACCAGCACCTGGTTTTCGACCCATGCAAACAGCATCGCCAGCAACGCCTCCTGGTGCGGAATGGCGAGCGCGTCGACCGCGCAGGCGAAGGCGGTGGGCAGCCCCACTTCGGATCCGAGCGCGTCGACATCGGCCACGCCCAGCTCGGCCACCAGTTTGCTCAGAGAAAAGCCCATCTGGATCGTCTCGGCGCGAAATTCGGCGCTGTCGCGCGAGGCCAGGAAGCGTTCGCTCCACAGCGCCACCGAAGCATCGTCGCGCGCCTCGAATGCCTTCAGCAGGCGCCAGAACAGGGGCGCGTCCCAGTTGGCCACCACTTCGTCGAGGTAGCGCGCGATCCAGGCGCGCCCGCTGGCGGCGTCGTGCACCAGGCCCGCCTCGAGCGCCGACTCCAGTCCCTGCGAATAGCTGTAGCCGCCGATCGGCAGCGCCGGACTGGCGAACTGCAGCAGGTGCAGCAAGGCGGCGGCGTTCATGCGGCGGCCGGATCGCCGGGGCGATGGATTTTCTGGCGCAACGGCACGGGTGCGAGCAAATGGCTGTCGTGGCTGTGCGCGCCGCCGGAATAGGCGCCCGCTTCCGGTTCGAACGGCGCCGTGACCTGCTCGACCCGCGCGCCCAGCCCTTCCAGCATGTCCTTGTACACCGGATCGGCCCGGATCCGCAGGTAGCCGTCGCCGATCTGGACCTGGGTATGCCGATTCCCCAGGTGGTAGGCGCAGCGCGCCAGGATCAGCGGCGTGGCGCAGCCGATCGCATACACCGCCTCGGGCGCGGCCACCACGCGGACCACGCGCCCGTCTGCGCCGGTGAGCAGCTCGCCGTCGCGCAGCACGCTGCCGCGCACCATGAACAGCGCGACCTCCTCGCCCGACGCAAGGTGCGCGCGCAAGCGGCATTTTTCGCGCTGGTCGTACGGCAGCAGCAGTTCGCCGTCCACGTGGGCGGCCCGTTCCAGTTTCGTGTGCAGTGTCAGCATGGTCCCTCGTCAGAATAGAAAATAGCGCTGCGCCATCGGCAGCACGGCGGCCGCCTCGCAGACCAGCAACTGGCCGTCGGCGCGCACTTCATAGGTTTCGGGATCGACTTCCATGATCGGCGTGGCGCCGTTGTGGATCATGTCGGTCTTGCGCAGATGGCGCATGCCGCGCACCGGGATCAGCGTCTTGGACAGCCCGAGCTGCGCGCCGATGCCGGCGTCAAAGGCGGCCTGCGAAACGAAGGTGAACGACTTTTTGAGCCCGCCGCCAAAGGCGCCGAACATCATCCGGTAGTGCACCGGTTGCGGCGTTGGAATCGAGGCATTCGGGTCGCCCATCTGGGCCGCAGCGATCATGCCGCCCTTGAGTATCATCGACGGCTTGACGCCAAAGAAGGCCGGCTTCCACAGCACGATGTCGGCGATCTTGCCCACCGCGAGCGAGCCGACCACGTGCGACACGCCGTGCGTGATGGCCGGGTTGATGGTGTACTTGGCGATGTAGCGCTTGACGCGAAAATTGTCGTTGCGCGACGTATCGGGCGCCAGCGCGCCGCGCTGCTGCTTCATCTTGTGGGCGGTCTGCCAGGTGCGCATGATCACCTCGCCGACCCGGCCCATGGCCTGCGAATCGGACGACATCATCGAGATCGCGCCGATATCGTGCAGGATGTCTTCGGCGGCGATGGTCTCGCGCCGGATGCGCGACTCGGCAAACGCCACGTCTTCGGCGATGGCCGGGTCCAGATGGTGGCACACCATCAGCATGTCGAGGTGCTCGTCGAGCGTGTTGACCGTGAACGGGCGGGTCGGATTGGTCGACGACGGCAGCACATTGTCCTGCCCCACCGCCGCGATGATGTCGGGCGCATGGCCGCCGCCCGCGCCTTCGGTGTGGAAAGTGTGGATGGTGCGGTCCTTGAACGCGGCCAGCGTGGTCTCCAAAAAGCCGCCTTCATTGAGCGTATCCGAATGCAGCGCCACCTGCACGTCCATCCGGTCCGCCACCGACAGGCAGTTGTCGATCGCGGCCGGCGTGCTGCCCCAGTCCTCGTGCAGTTTGAGGCCGATCGCGCCGGCCAGCACCTGCTCCTCCAGCGGCGCCGGCAGGCTGACATTGCCCTTGCCGAGGAAGCCCAGGTTCATCGGAAACGCGTCCGCCGCCGACAGCATCGCGTGCAAGTGCCACGGCCCGGGCGTGCAGGTGGTGGCCGCAGTGCCGACCGCCGGCCCGGTGCCGCCGCCGATCATGGTCGTCACGCCGCTCATCAACGCCTCCTCGATCTGCTGCGGGCAGATGAAATGGATGTGCGTGTCGACCCCGCCGGCGGTGACGATCATGCCTTCGCCGGCGATGATTTCGGTGGCGCCGCCGATCGCCATCGTCACGTTCGGCTGAATGTCCGGGTTGCCGGCCTTGCCGATGGCGGCGATCAGGCCGTTCTTCAGGCCGATGTCGGCCTTGACGATGCCCCAGTTGTCGACGATGACGGCGTTGGTGATGACCGTGTCCATCACCTCGGCGTGCACCCGCTGCGACTGGCCCATGCCGTCGCGGATCACCTTGCCGCCGCCGAATTTGACCTCTTCCCCATACGTGGCGAAGTCGCTCTCGATCTCGATGAACAGGTCGGTGTCGGCCAGCCGGATCCGGTCGCCCGTGGTGGGACCGTACATTTCCGCATAGGCGCGGCGCGAAATCGATACCATCTCAGGCTCCCTTCAGGGGCGGCAGGTCGCCCATGACCAGGCCATTGAAGCCGAACACGCGCCGCTCGCCCGCCAGCGCCACCAGTTCCACGGTGCGCTGCTGGCCCGGTTCGAAACGGACCGCCGTGCCGGCCGCGATATTGAGGCGCATGCCGATGGCGGCGCTGCGCCCGAACTGCAGCGCCGTGTTGACCTCGAAAAAATGGAAGTGCGAGCCGACCTGGATCGGCCGGTCGCCGCTGTTGGCAACCACCAGCGTCACGCTGGCGCGCCCGGCGTTGATTTCGATGTCGCCGTCGGCTATCAGGTATTGGCCGGGGATCATGGGGCGCTCCTCATGGGATGGGGTTGTGCACGGTAACGAGCTTGCTGCCGTCGGGGAAAGTCGCCTCCACCTGGATGTCCGGGATCATCTCGGCGATGCCGTCCATGACATCGGCGCGGGTGAGAATTTGCGCGCCGTCGAACATCAGCTCGGCCACGCTCTTGCCGTCGCGCGCGCCCTCCATGATGGCCGCGCTGATCAGGGCCACCGCTTCCGGGTAGTTCAGTTTGAGGCCGCGCGCGCGGCGCCGTTCGGCCAGCAGGCCGGCGGTAAAAATGAGCAGCTTGTCTTTTTCGCGGGGAGTCAGGTCCATGGTTCTCTCGTTTCAGGTGGTCCAGATGCGCGGCAACGGCGCCGCGCAGCCCAGCAGGTGCGGGCGCAGCAGCTGCCACACGCCGGTGATAACGCGGCGCGCCTGTTCGCTGTCGTCGCACAGGTAGCGCGCCGCGAATACCGATTTGACCTGGCTCAGCGCCAGCTTCGGGTCGAGCGCGCGTATCGCGTCCAGCAGCGCCGCCGGCAGCGGCTTGCCGACGCCGATCAGGGTGGCGCACACGCTGGCGCCATCCAGTCCGAGCACGCTGCCCATGGCCGGACTGCCGCCGTGCAGCACGCCCTGCTCCCACCACACCAGCTTGCCGCCGCGCCGCACCTGGGTGCGCTGCGCAACGGCGCCGGACGCGAAGCGCTCGCCGGACGCGCGCCGGCCGAAGCACAGGATTTCGGCGCCGATGTAGCTGGCGTCGGCGGCCAGCTCGACCTGATGCGTCAGTCGCACGCGCGCGTCGTCGAAGAAGATGGTCTCTTGCGGCATCCACTCGAGCGCCGCGCCAGCGCCGACGGCGAGGCGCACGTCCTGCACCGACAGCTTGCCGTTGGCGCGGTACCACTTGGCCGCGCCCGGCGACGTCAGGAAGGCATGCGCGTCCGGTCCGGCGCTGGCATCGATGGCCAGGCGGTCGCCGCCCACCACGCCGGCCGGAGGATGGATCATGATCGCGTGGCAGATGCGCGCGCCTTCGGGGTACAGCGCTTTTTGCACGCGCAGCGGGCCGCGGTGCTCGCATTCGACCAGCCGCGTGGCGCCGCCATCGTGCGCAAAGCGCAGCCGCAGGCTGGCTTGCCATGCGCTGGCGTCGGGGATAGCTGGGCAGGTGCAGTCGGGCATATGCCCATGGAGTTAGCAGGATGCGTGCCACGCCCGCGGCACCAATTGAGCCCGCGCGCGCACCGTGCCGGTGCGCCGGACTAGAACTTGACGCCCAGCGCCAGTGCAAGCTGGTCGCGATCGCCCTGGTTGCTGTAGATGCCGCCCCAAATTGGCACGTACGCGATCTCGGCCAGGTAGCGCTGGCGGTAGTCGAAGCGCAGGCCCAGGTTCATGCTCTTGCGCCCTTCGCTAAGCAGGAAGTCGGACGACCAGCCCTTGAATTCATGCATGAACAGCGCCGATGCCGCCAGGTTCAGCCCCGCCGCCAGCTGCGCCACGCGCGCATCGACACGCAGCCGGTAGGCGTACGCGCTGGGCGACACATAACCGTCCGCGCTGCACTGCCTGGCCGCGTTCGCGGTCGTCACCGTGCACACGCCATTGACCGGCCCCGCCCCGAACTGGTCGGCCCGGCCATAGCGCCGCACGGACGGATCGGGCAGTGCCATCGCATGCTTGGCCACCACCTCGGCCGTGCCCGACAGGCCCATGCCGGCGTGCGTGCCCCAGTCCTGCTGCACGGCGACCTGCAGCTGCAGCGTGCGGTATCGGTCGAAGGCGCTGAATGGTGCGCCCGGCGCGGTGGCGCTGGCGTCGGCGCGCAGCAGCGTCGGCGCGGTCGGGCTGAGGAAAGCCGGCAGCACGTCGCCCGGCGGCAGTTGCAGCGGCTGGTTGGGGCGGTAGGCGAGCTCGCCGCTCCAGGTCGTGCCGCCGCGCTTGCGCAGCGCCGTCAGCGCATACAGCTTGACAGCGTCCGGATATTCGATGAAATAGCGGAGATTCTTGCCGTCCGGGTCACCAGCGACCAGGGCCGGGCCGACCCGGGTCGATTTGATCACGCCCGGGATTGGCGTGCGGGCTTCATGGCGGGCCGCGTACAAGCCGAAATCGGCGCCCAGCACGGCCGACTTCCAGGTCAGCGCGGCGCCGAACTGGGAGGTGTCATTGACGCCGGGGCTGGGGCTGCGCTTGAGGAAGTAACCGTTGGCCAGGCGCAGGCGGTCGCTGGCCGCCGGCCCGCCGACAAAGGCCCGCTCGCAGCCGTCGGCCACATAATCGGCGGTGGCCCAGAAGGTGCCGCACATGTCGAGCGCCGACGGCCGGAACAGCGTCGTGTAGAAGCCCTCGAGCGCGACCGCAGGCGATAGATCGGAACGCACGAACAGCATCGGGCCCGGGCGCCGCAACTCTTGCGGAACGGCGCCGGCGCGCCGCATGGCCGGCAGGTCGTTGGCGTTGATGGCCCCGAGGCCGCCGGGAAAGCCGGCCCGTTCGCCCCACGCCAGCGATTGCTGCCCCAGGCGCGCCATGATGCGGGTGCCGCCGATGCTGGCGCTATGCTGGACATAGGCGTCGCCCAGCGCGACGCCGGCAAAGCGCGACAGCCGCGCCGCCCCGTTGTCGCCCAGCGGCTGGCCGGCCGCATAGCCATTGGCGTTATTGCCCCACGGGCGCGCCTGGCCGGACAGGGCGAAGTCCTGCCAGGCCTTGACGCGCACCAGGGCGCTGAAATCGCCGTCGACAAAACCGAGATCGATATAGCCCTTGAGCGCGCGCGTGATCGCGTCGCCGCGCCGGAAATTGAGGTTGGCGTCGTCCGTATTCTGGCCGCCATTGGCGTAGCCGGTCAGCCCGACGGCGGCCGCGTTGTACACCACCAGCAGCTGCGGATCGGGCGCCTCGGTGCGCCAGGCGGTGCCGTAGGTCACGCGGCCGCTGACGCTGGTCACCTGCGCGCCGGCCTGCGCGGGCCAGGCCAGCACAATGAACACAGCTGCCAAACGCAGGCGGTCCATGGCGTTAGCGGCTAGCCGTACAGCGCTTCGGCGCGCTGGAACAATATCCACGAGGTGGCGATATATTTGTCGCCGCTGCGCGCCACATGCCCTTTGTGGGTATGGGTGAAGCCGGCCGGCGCGATGATCAATCGGCCCTGGCGCGCTTCGACCTTGCGCTGCTGGTAATAGAACTCGGTTTCGCCGCCGTCGGCCACGTCGTTGAGGTAAAACTGGAACAGCAAGGCCCGGTGCAAGGTCTCGCATGTGGCATTTTGGGGATATATTTCCGAGTGCCAGTGATGGTAGCCGCCGCTGGTCTGCAGGTATTTCTGGACATTGATCGGCCCGGCCCGGTACATGGTGCGCATCAATTCGCCCACGTGCGGCGTGCCGCAGGCATCGAAATTGTCGATCGCCAGCTGCACTGGCACCCCGCTGACCGGGTGGACCACCTGCGGCGTCATCGCGCCCACCAGTAACATCCGGTATTTATTCATATACGTTTGCAGGTGCTGCTGCAGCGCCCCCATCAGCTGGTTCGACCAGTCATTCCACTCTGGATGCTGGCTGATGGTCAGGTCGTAGCTATCCTTCTTGTTGGTATCGATGCCGTGTCCCGTCTTGCCGCGCACGACCTTGTCGCTGGCGTCGAAACAGGCAATGATCTGCGCGCATTGCGCGGCCGTCAGCGCGTTATCGTAAATTTCGAGAAAGTCGTCCAAGCCCCGGCTCCATGGTTAATTTCCGTCCAGGCTCTATAGTACAGAACTGCCCGTGCACGCTTGAAACTTTCTCCGGTATGCAAACCGAATGGTGTAGCATCGATGAAATGATCGGCTTACAGATCGGATGATTCATGCCCAGCACCGCACTTAGCGACGAGCCCGGTCCGGAACTCCAGCGCAGTCCGCAGCAGATCGCGGCGCTGATCAAGACCGGGGCGCTGCAGGACGCCATTTTCAACAGCGTCTATTTTTCCAGCATCGCCACCGACGAAAAAGGGGTGATCCAGATTTTCAATGTCGGCGCCGAACGCATGCTCGGCTACGCCGCCGTGGAAATCATCAACCGCATCACGCCGGCCGACATCTCCGACACCGACGAGATCCTGGCCCGCGCGACCAGTCTCAGCCAGGAATATGGCACGCCCATCAGCCCCGGCTTCGAAGCGCTGGTGTTCAAGGCTTCGCGCGGCATCGAAGACATTTATGAACTGACCTATGTACGCAAGGATGGCAGCCGCTTTCCTGCGATCGTGTCGGTGACCGTGTTGCGCGACGCCAACGAGACCATCATCGGCTACCTGCTGATCGGCACCGACAATACCGCGCGCAAGCAGGTCGACGCGGCCCAGGCCCAGCTCGACCAGCGATTGCGCGACCAGCAGTTCTACACGTGCTCGCTGATCGAATCGAATGTGGACGCGCTGATGATGACCGATCCGCAGGGCATCATTTCGGACGTCAACCAGCAGATGGTGGCCTTGACCGGGCGCACCCGCGACGAGCTGATCGGCGCGCCGAGCAAGAACTTCTTCACCGACCAGGCCAAGGCCGATGCCGCCATCAAGCGCGTGCTCAAGGAAAACAAGGTCACCGATTACGAGCTGACGGTGCGCGCGCTGAACGGCGACGAAACCGTGGTGTCCTACAATGCCGCCACCTTCCACGACCGCGACCGCAAGCTGCAGGGCGTGTTTGCCGCCGCGCGCGACGTCACCGAGCGCAAGCGCTTCGAGCAGGCCCTGCACGAAAAGAATATCGAACTCGAACACGCCAGCCGCATGAAATCGGGCTTCCTGGCCACCATGTCGCACGAGCTGCGCACGCCGCTGAACGCGATCATCGGCTTTTCCGAAGCGCTCAAGGATGGCCTGGTGGGCACGATGAGCGCCAACCAGCAGGAATACATCGGCGACATTTTCAGCAGCGGCCAGCACCTGCTGTCGCTGATTAACGACATCCTCGACCTGTCCAAGGTCGAGGCCGGCATGATGGAACTCGACCTCGACGACGTCGACCTGGCCAGCCTGCTGGCCAACAGCCTGTCGATCGTCAAGGAAAAGGCGCTGGCCCAGCGCATCGAACTGAAGCTCGACATGAGCGACGACCTCGGCGTGCCGCGGCTGGACATGCGCAAGACCAAGCAGATCGTCTACAACCTGCTGTCGAACGCCGTCAAGTTCAGCCCGCGCGGGGCCAGCGTCACGCTCAGCGCGCGCCACGTGGCGCGCAGCACGGTGGGCGCCCTGCCCGGCAACTGGCCCGTGTTCGGCTTCCCGCTGGCCAACAACGAATACACCGACTTCCTCGAAATCCTGGTCGACGACAGCGGCATCGGCATTTCGCACGCCGACATGGCCACGCTGTTCCAGGCCTTCCGCCAGATCGACAGCAGCCTGGCCCGCAAATTCGAGGGCACCGGCCTGGGCCTGGCGATGGTCAAGCAGCTGGTGGAATTGCACGGCGGCACGGTGGCGGTGGCCAGCGCGGTCGGCGAAGGGTCGCGCTTTGCCGCCTGGCTGCCCTTGCGCGACGGCGCCAGCGCGGCGTCGCACGCCCCGCAGGCGCGGGCGCCGGACCGTTCGCGCCGCACCGCGCTGGTGATCGCCGACGACGTCTATTGCGCCGAACTGGTGCGCACGCTGCTCGAAACGGAAGGCTTTGCCGTCATGGTGGCCGACAACATCGAGCAGGCCTTGGTGCTGGCGGCCGAGCATACCGTCAGCCTGATCACCTGCGACCTGCTCACGCCCGGCCTGGACGGCCCGCAGTTCCTGGCGCGCATCCGCGAAGGCGAACGGTTGTCGAATGTGCCCGTGGTGTTCCTGGCCGGGATGGAGGATGGCAGCATCGGGGTCGCCGGCGGCGCCTCCACGGTGCTGCAAAAGCCGGTCGGCGCGGACCAGCTGGACAATGCGCTGAGCGCGCTGGGCCTGCTGCCGGTCGCCGAGCGCACCCATACCGTGCTGGTGGTCGACGACGACGTCAAGGCGGTCGAGATCCTCGGCGCGATGCTGCCGGCGCCCGCGTATGCGGTGATCCGGTCGTACGGCGGTCGCGAAGCCATCGCGCTGGCGACCCAGTTCAAGCCCGACCTGATCCTGCTCGACCTGATGATGCCCGACATGAACGGCTTCGATGTGGTGCGCACGCTGCACGCGCAGGACGCCACGGCCGCCATCCCGATCCTGGTCATCACGGCCAAGTCCGTCACGGCCGAGGACCGCGGCGCGCTCAGTGCCCATCCGGACCACGCCACGCGCGTGCGCGAGCGGGCCGCCTTCAGCCGGGTCCAGTTCCTGGCCGAGGTGCGGCGCGTCTTGCACAGCGCCTAGGAGACCGGCATGGCGCGCATCCTGATGATCGAAGACAACGCCGCGAACATGAAGCTGGCTGTGCTGCTGCTCGAACACGCCGGCCACAGCGTGCGCTGCGCCCTCGATGCGGAAACCGGCCTGGCGCTGGCGCGCGCCGAACTGCCGCAACTGATCATGATGGACATCCAGCTGCCCGGCATGGATGGCCTGGCCGCGACCGCGCTGCTGAAACAGGATCCGCTGACCGCCGCCATCCCGGTCATCGCGCTGACCGCGATGGCGATGAAGTCCGACCGCGAACGCAGCGTGACGGCGGGCTGCGATGCCTATATTGCCAAGCCGCTGCGCTACCGCGAGCTGTATGCGGCCATCGCGGCGCTGCTGCCGCAGGAAAATGCCCTTTCCGATCAATCTGACGCCCACCCACATTGATGACCCAACGCAAAGCCACCATCCTCATCGTCGACGACGAACCGCACAACCGCAGGCTGCTCGAAGCGCTGCTGCTGCCCGAAGGCTACGTCACACAATGCGCCACCAGCGGCGAACAGGCACTGGCGATGGCGGCCGAGCAGCCGCCCGACCTGATACTGCTCGACGTTATGATGCCCGGCATGGACGGCTACGCGGTGGCCAAGATCCTCAAGGCGCAGCCGGCCACCAAGAACGTGCCCATCATCATGGTCACGGCCCACATCGACCGCACGGCGCGCCTGGCGGGCCTCGATTCGGGCGCCGAAGAGTTCCTCACCAAGCCGGTCGACCGCGCCGAGCTGTGGCTGCGCGTGCGCAACCTGCTGCGGCTGAAGGAATTCAACAATTACCTGGTCAACCATAGCGCGATCCTGGAACAGGAAGTGGCCGAGCGCAGCGCCGACCTGCAGCGCTTTCGCACCGCGATGGACGCCACCGCCGACGGCATCGTGCTGATCAGCCGCACCAGCATGCTGATCCTCGAAGCGAATGCCACCGCCAACGCCATGCTCGGCTATTCGCGCGAGCAATTCCTGCAGATCGGGCCGCACGACCTCGAAATGGCCGGCGTCGAACAGCTGGCCGCGCTGTTCGACGCCCTGATTGCAGGCCACGGCGCCAATGTGTTCGCTGAAATGTCGCTGCGGCGCGCCAATGGCAGCAGCGTGCTGGTCGAAATGCACAGGCAAGTGCAGCAATTCGGCAACGACTGGATCGTGGTGGCCGTGTTTCGCGACATTACCGAGCGCAAGAACGCCGAGCGGCGCTTGCACCACCTGGCCCATTTCGACCCCTTGACCGCGCTGCCGAACCGCACGCTGTTTTTCGAAACGCTGAAAAAATCGCTGCCGCAGGCGCGCGCCAACGGCTGGCTGGTCGGGGTCCTGTTCATCGACCTCGATTACTTTAAGAACGTCAACGATACGCTCGGCCACGCGCTGGGCGACCAGCTGCTGGTCCAGTTCAGCAGCCGCCTGGTCCAGTGCGTGCGCGTGCGCGACGTGGTCGGACGCTTCGGCGGCGACGAATTTGCCATTATCCTGATCATGCCGGAAGGGCAGCAGGCCGCCGTGGCGGTGGCCACCAAGATCCGCGAGGTGCTGCGCACGCCGTTCGACCTGGGCGGCCACCAGGTTACGGTCAGCGCCAGCATCGGCATCACGCTGTTCCCGGACGACGCCAGCGATCCGGAAACGCTGATCAAGTATGCCGACACGGCCATGTACCGCGCCAAACAGGCCGGGCGCGACACCTGCCGCTTCTTTACCGCCCAGATGAACGCCGAAGTGCTGGCCCGGCTCGAACTGGAGACGGCGCTGCGCGCGGCGGTCGAACATGAGCAATTCGTGCTGGTCTACCAGCCCAAGGTGCAGCTCGACAGCGGCCGCATCGCCGGCCTCGAAGCCCTGCTGCGCTGGCAGCGTCCGGGGCACGGCATGGTGTCGCCGCAGGACTTCATCCCGATCCTGGAGGACATGGGCCTGATCGTGCAGGTGGGACGCTGGGTGATCCAGACGGCCTGCCGCCAGATCGCCAGCTGGATGCGCGGCGGCGTCGGCCCGATGCAGGTGTCGGTCAATGTCTCCGGGCGCCAGTTCGTCGGCGGCGACCTCGAGGGCGACGTGCTCAAGGCGCTGCAGGACAGCGCCATCCCGCCGGCGCTGCTGGAACTGGAGCTGACCGAAAGCTCGCTGATGGCCAACACTGAACGGACCATCGTCACGCTGAAAAACCTGAAGGCGCATGGGGTCCAGATTTCGATCGACGATTTCGGGACCGGCTATTCGAGCCTGGCCTATTTGCGCCGCTTCCCGATCGACAAGCTGAAAATCGACATCGCCTTCATCCGCTACGTGACCTCCAATCCCGACGACGCGGCCATCGTGATGGCCATCATCAGCATGGCGCACAGCCTCAAGCTCGAAGTCGTGGCCGAGGGCGTCGAGACCGATGCGCAGCTGTCCTACCTGGCGCGCAACGGCTGCGACCAGATCCAGGGCTTCTTCTTCAGCCGTCCGCTGGCGCTGGCCGATGCCGAAGCGCTGATGCTGGCGCACCAGCGCCTGCGCATTCCGGGCGACGACACGCGCAGCCAGCGCAAGACGCTGTTGCTGATCGATGACGACCCGTTCATCCTGGCGTCGCTGCAAAGCGTGCTGAACCAGGACGGCTACGACATCCTGACGGCGGGCTGCGCCGACGAGGCCTTCGACCAGCTGGCGCACCACGACGTGCAGGTGATCCTGTGCGACCAGCGCATGCCGGGCATGGATGGAACCGAATTCCTGGGCCGCGTGAAGGTGCTGTATCCGAACTGCCTGCGCATGGTGCTGTCGGGCTCAAACGACCTGGCCGGCATCATGGAGGCAATGAACCAGGGCGCGGTGCAGCGCTTCTACCCCAAGCCATGGGACAGCAAGGTCCTGCGCGAGAATATCCGCGAGGCGTTCCGCTATCACGCGGTGCTGCATGACGACGCGCGCAGCAGCATGTAAGCTGCGCCGGAAGATCCACGCAGCGGCGTTTCTGCTATCCCGCATTTGCTGGTAGAGTATCCATTCTTCCAGTCATGCGCACCGCCAATGGGAACCAGTCTTGCGAGCCCCCTCACCACGCCTGAACAGGCGCTGGCCTTCGTGCGCGAACACGGTGTCGTGCTGGTCTCGGCCAAGGGCGGCGCGCCGCGCCTGACCGAGGCCATCGCCGGCGAAGCGATCAAGGGCAGCTGGTGGGGGCATGCGCAGGGGCGCCGCATCTTCGCCATCCTGCAAGCGGTGACCGCAGCGGACGACGTGCTGGCCTGCCGCCTGATCGACGGCAAGGTCACGCTGGTGCACCGGCGCCTGTGGCCGGCGCTGGCGTGCCTGGCCGACCATTTCCTGCCGGCGCAGATTGCCAGGGTCAGCGAAGAACACACGCCGTCGGGCCGCCATACCAGCAGCGCCGTGCCATTTCCCGACTGGGTGCCGGCCGAGGTAATGGCGCAGGCGGCCGATGAGGACCAGCACGCAGCCCTTGGCATCTTCGGCGCCTGGCTCGCGCCCGCCAAGCTCTCGACAGGAACCCCATGACCCAAACCGTCATCCCCCAGCTGCGCGCCACGAATATGGAGACCAGCCTGCCCTTCTACCGCGACGGCATGGGCTTTGGCGTCGACTGGCAGCACCAGTTCGAGCCCGGCTTTCCGCTGTTCCTGCAGCTGACCCGCGCTGGCCAGACCATCTTCCTGTCGGGACATGCGGGCGACTGCCAGGTCGGCGGCGCCGTCTACTTCAAGGTCGCCGACGTCGACGCCTGCGCCGGCGACTTCCGCGCGCGCGGCATCGTCACCATTGCCGGCCCCGCAGACACGCCCTGGGGCACGCGCGAAATGTCGGTGCTCGACCCGGACGGCAACCGGCTGCGCTTCGCCACCCATCCGGACGGCTGACTTTTCGCGCCGTCCGGCTGCATTTCGCGCCGTTTTTTCGCTTTTCGTCGCATCGCCAACTTCGGCCAGGCGCTTTTCCCTACAGTGGCATTCATCGCACCACCACCCACTGGAGACCGAACATGAACCGCCTGATCACCGCCGCCCTGTGTGCCGCCGCCCTCTTTTCCACCAGCCCGGCCGGCGCCGCCGAGCTGACCATCCACATCGACGACGTCAAGGCCGCGAACGGCAACCTGATGGTCGCACTGTACAGTTCGAGCGCGACCTTCCTGAAAAAACCGGACAACGCGACCGGCGCCCCGGCCGCCATGAGCGGCAATAAAGTCGTGTTCATTCAAGGACCTGCCGGAGGGCGAATACGCGTTCGCGGTCTACCACGACGCCAATTCGAATGGCAAAATGGACAGCAATATCATGGGGATCCCGACCGAAGACTATGCATTCAGCAATAACGCGATGGGCAAAATGGGGCCGCCCAGCTATGACGACGCCAAATTCACGCTGCCCGCGGCCGGCGCCAGCGTCCGCGTTTCGTTGAAATAAGCCGGGAGAGCGCCATGAACCGCCGCACATTCCTGTCCTCCAGTATCGGCTTCGGCGTCCTCGGACTCGCATCCGGCCCCGCGCTGGCTGACGCCGCCACCTTCCAGCGCTTCCAGGCCGCCCTCAAGCGCGACCCCAGGCTGGTCGTGTATGCCGACACCGTGGCCGAAAACGCCGGCGACGCGGTCGTCAAGGGCCGCATTCCGGCGGACCTGAACGGCGCCTTCTTTCGCAACGGGCCGGGCCGCTTCGACCTGGGCGGCGAGCGCTATCACCACTGGTTCGACGGCGATGGCTTCGTCCAGCGCTGGCAGCTTGCCAAAGGCAAGGTCAGCCACCGCGGCCGCTTCGTGCAGACCCAGAAATTTGTCGAGGAGTCGGCCGCGGGCCAGTTCCTGTACCCGGCCTTCGGCACCTGGGTCGGCCGCCGTGCGCTCAAGAACAACGACACGCTCAACGCGGCCAACACCAATCTGGTCCCGTTCCAGGGCCGCCTGTACGCGCTGTGGGAAGGCGGCTCGGCCACCGAAGTCGATCCGCAGACGCTGGCCACGGTCGGCATCAAGACCTGGACCGACGAACTCAAGGCCATGCCCTTTTCGGCCCACCCGAAAATGGATCCGGACGGCGGCATGTGGAACTTCGGCGCCCTGCCCGGCGGCGACAAGCTGGTGATCTACCGCATCGGCGCCAATGGCCAGATGGTCTCGACCAGCGTGATCGAGGTGCCGCAGCTGGCGATGGTGCATGACTTCGTGGTCAGCGCCGGCCACCTGATTTTCCTGATTCCCCCGTACGACATGGTGCGCGGCGAAGGCAAGAGCTTCGCCGAGATGCACCGGTGGGCCGGCAGCGGCGCCAGTGCGCGGCCGCTGCGCGCGGTGGTCGTGTCGAAGGCGACAATGAAGGTGCGCCAGGTATTCGAACTGCCGCCGCATATGGTGTTCCACTTCGGGAACGCCTGGGACGACGGCGCGACCACCCGCTTCGACACCGTGCTGCACCAGGGCGACGCGCTCAGGGAAGCGGGCCGGCTGATGCAGGGCGAACGCCCCACAAACGCGGCCAGCCGCAGCTTCGCCGCTCAGGTCACGCTCGACTATGCGCGCAAAAGCGCCGACGTCGCGCGCCTGCTCGGCCCCAGCGAGTTCCCGCGCGTGATGCCGCAGGTAGTCTCGGTGCGGCACCGCAAACTTGCGTTGCTGAGCAATTCGACCCACAATGCCGAGGCCATCCTCGACACCGTCAACCTGGTCGACACCAGCAGCGGCAAGGCCGACAGCTACCGTTTCGACGCCGGCTGGCAGGTCGAGGAACATGTGCTGGTCCCGCGCGCCAACGCCCGCTCCGAAACCGACGGCTACCTGGTTGGCGTGGTGCAGGACACGCGCCGCTCCGAGAGCGTGATGACGGTTTTCGATGCCGCGCGCGTCGCCGCCGGCCCGCTGGCACTGGCGCGCCTGCCTTACCGCACGCCGCTCTGCTTCCACGGTAATTTTTTAGCGAGCTGAAAACTATGTCGCAAGCCACACGTCCAGCCATGATCGCATGCTTCGCCGCCCTGGCCATGCTGGGCGCCTGCGCCACGACGCCACGCCAGGCCGCGCCGGGGCTGGACGCGCAGGCGCAGCGCCTGATGCAGGGCGCCGGCGTGCAGGGAATGGCGCTGGCCGTCATCGACAACGGCCAGGTGGTCAAGGTGGCCGCCTATGGCTACCGCAATGTCGCTCGCGCGCTGCCGCTGACGACCGACACCATCATGTATGGCGCCTCGCTGACCAAGACCGCGTTCGCCTACATGGTCATGCAGCTGGTGGACGAGGGTCGCCTGAACCTGGACGCATCGGTGGCGGACCTGCTGCCCAAGCCCCTGCCCGAGTACCGCGAAGGCGCGAACGGCTATGCCGACCTGGCTGGCGACGAACGCTGGCGCGCGCTGACGCCGCGCATCCTGCTCAATCATGGCAGCGGCTTCAGTAATTTCCGGTGGATCGAGCCGGATAAAAAACTGCGCTTTCACTGGAATCCGGGATCACGCTACGGCTACTCGGGCGAAGGCTTCTACCTGCTCCAGCTGATACTCGAGAAAGGCCTGGGCCTGGACGTGAACAAAGAAATGCAGACCAGGGTATTCGACCGCTTCGGCATGACCAGGACCAGCATGAAATGGCGCCCGGACTTTGCCGCCAACCTGGCCGACGGCTACGCGATCGATGGCAAGGAAGAGCCGCACGACGAGCGCAGCAACGTGCGCGCAGCAGGCTCGATGGACACCACCATCGCCGACCAGGCCCGCCTGTGGGCAGGCATCGTGCGCGGCGACGGGCTGAGCGCCAAGGCGCGCGCCGAGCTGGTACGCCCGCAGTTGGCGATCACGTCGAAGCAGCAGTTCTCGCGCGCGCCCGGCGAGGTCGATCCGCGCAACGCCGCCATCGGGCTGGCGGCCGGTACCGGACTGGTGACCTTCCGGGACAGCAGCGGTGCGGCCTGGTTCAAGGGCGGCCACAACGACACCACCGGGAACATGATGATCTGCCTCGAAACCGGCAAGCGCTGCATCGTCATGCTGGCCAACGACGTGCGGGCCGAACGCATCTATCCCGAACTGGCGCGCATCGTGCTGGGAGATACCCGCATGCCGTGGGCCTGGGAATACGGGAGCGCGCAGCCATGATGAGCGAACTTGCCCGCAGCACGACCCATCCGCTGGACATGATCCCGCTGTTTCGCCGCTGGCCGTGCTCGCCCGCGCGCGACTTCCTCTACACCGGCATCTGGAACACCTTGCTGGCGCTGATCATAGTGATCCTCGGCCTGCTGTTTACCCAGAGGGCCGCCACGTTCTGGGAAGACTTCTATCCGACCCTGGTGGTCGCCAACGTGATCGGTTACCTGATACATGGCGCCCTGGTCGGCGGCAACTGGCTGCTGCGCGACTGGCCGATGCGCGTGCGCGGCGTCCCGCGCCTGCTGTATTACGTCGGCATGGTCGGCACGTGCGTCATGCTCGGCCTGGTGATCGGCACTGGCCTGGTCAAGGGCGTCAATCCGCTGGTCTACCTGCAGCGCGGGGCGGCGCTGACGCCGCTGCTGCCGTTCGCGCTGCTGGTGGCGATCTTCATGTTTGCGGTGTTCGTGCATGGCGAACGGCGCATCGCCAGCGAAACGCTGACCGCGCGCCAGAGCGAACAGCTGGCCAGCGCGGCCCAGCTGCTGGCCGAGGCCAGGCTCAATGCGCTGCAGGCCCAGATCGAGCCGCACTTCCTGTACAACACGCTGGCCAACGTGGTCGGCCTGATCGACACCCAGCCCGCGCTGGCGCGCCACATGCTCGAACGTTTTATCGACTACCTGCGCGCCAGCCTCGCGGCCAGCCGCGCCGCCAGCGCCACGCTGGGCGCAGAACTCGACATGATCGCCGCCTACCTGGACGTGCTGGCGGTCCGGATGGGCAAGCGCTTGCGCTATCGCTTCGACATCGCCGACGGCTGCCGCGACGTGGTCATCGCGCCGATGCTGCTCCAGCCGGTGATCGAAAACGCCGTGGCGCACGGACTCGAGCCGAAGGTCGAGGGCGGCGAAATCGTGATACGCGCTTTCCTCCAGGGTGACCAAATGTGTATCGAAATCAGCGATACCGGGGCCGGCTTGACAGGCGCCCCGTCCAAGCCGGGCGGCGGGGTGGGGCTATCCAACCTGCGCGCCAGGCTGCGCAGCATGTACGCCGGCGCAGCTCAGGTACAATTGCTGGAAAACCAACCTTGCGGCATCACGGTGCGTATCGTGCTGCCTTTGAAAGAGACGCTGACATCGACCATCCCCGCGCCCTGATCGCCGACGACGAAGCGCACTTGCGCGACTACCTGGCCGCGCAGCTGGCCACCGCCTGGCCCCAGCTGCGCATCGTCGGCAAGGCCGCCAACGGCCTGGACGCGCTGCGCCTGATCGACGCACTGGCGCCCGACGTGGTGTTCCTCGATATCCAGATGCCGGGCCTTTCCGGGCTCAACCTGGCCGACCGGCTGGCCGGCGACGAGCGGGCACCGCATATCGTCTTCATCACCGCGCACCACCAGTATGCGCTCGAGGCCTTCGAGCACGCGGCGCTCGACTACCTGCTCAAGCCGGTGAGCGCCGAGCGCCTGGCCAAGACGGTAGCCAAGCTCAAGGCCGCGCTGCTTGACAAGGCGCCCGCCGCGCCGGCCGATGTGCTGCGCACGCTGCTGCAGCAGCTGGCGGCGCCGGCAGTGGCCGCCGCGCCGGCGCCGCTGCAATGGATACGCGCGGCGCACGGCGCCGAGACGCGCCTGATCGCCATCGACGAGGTGGTCTACTTCCAGAGCAACGACAAATACACCAGCGTTTTCCTGCAGGACGAGGAGTGCCTGATCCGCACGCCGCTGTCGAAACTGCGCGAACAACTTGACGAGACGCGCTTCTGGCAGATCCATCGCGGCGTCATCGTCGCGGCGCGCCACGTGGCCGGCACCCACACCGACCTGCGCGGACGGCTGGTGGTCAAGCTCAAGGGACGCAGCGAACAGCTGACGGTGAGCCGCAATTATGCCGATCAATTCCGCCAAATGTAGGTTTGCCCCATAATGTGCACTTACACACACCAGAAACGCCGTTGATGCATATTCCACCTACCTATACACGCCGTTCCTTCCTTGCCAGCTGCGCTGCCGCCGGCTGCGTCGCCGCCGGCGCGACCGGCTGCGCCGGATCGAGCGCCACCGACCGCCAGCTGGTGTTCGCATCGCTGGCCGACGCGCTGCGCCAGCTCGACAGCGTGGCCACGGCCACCGCGCTCAATCCTGCCGCCAGCTGGAGCTGGTCGAAAACGCTGCTGCACTGCGCCCAGAGCATCGATTATTCGCTGAGCGGCTACCCGGAGTCGCGCTCGGCGCTATTCCAGCACACCGCCGGCGCGGTCGCGTTCAGCTACTTCAAGTCGCGCGGACGCATGTCGCACAACCTGCTCGAGGCGATCCCGGGCGCGGCCAGCCTGGACGCCAACGCGGCCAACGCGGTCGCGGCGGCGGCGCTGCGCAAGGCCATCGCGGCGTTTGAAGCGCATACCGGCCCGCTGCGGCCCCACTTCGCCTATGGCATCCTGAGCAAGGCCGAATACGAACAGGCCCACGCGATGCATATCGCGAATCACATGTCGGCGTTCGACCTGAAGCCATAGCCCATGGCCGGCATGCTTTCCTGGGCGCACGGCACGAGGTGACTGCTCACCGATCACGTACAGGTGTGCGCACGCCCAATCGCTTTTGAATCAACTCTAACTGGCGAGTGGTTTCAAAAGGAAGACGGCCACCATCGACCCGGAAGCTGAGCCATGTTAGAGGGTCGATGACGTTACCGTCCCTTGCACCCGCTATCAGCCACTGCTCTCCAATTTTCGCGGTAAAGTCCGGTGGAAACGGGCAGGGGCCAAGTGGGTTAGGAATGGCTGGAGGAATTGTATGCGGCACGGTGACCTCTTGTGGCCGCACTCCTCCCGAATACCACTTGCTTACACGTAGGGTACTGGCCGGTTTAGCACCAAAAAACTCGCGCCAGCCTGCCGTTGTAGATACTACCGTGCCAAGGAACACCACATGTCGTGGGTCCTGAGCGTAAGCGTCAAGGGAAGGGAAGACCGGTCCTTCGCATGCCAGGGCGCCACTCGAATGGGCAGCAATGATAAAAAGCAGCGACCACGAATGTTTAAAAAATGTCATTGCCATACGATCTCCAAGTAGGTTGGCCGGTCCCAGTCACACAGCAACGTTCCAGCTAAGGCCGAACGGCAGTTCACGCGGCCCGAATACAAAATGCAGCACCCGGCGCCTGCCGCTGCCTTTCCCCTTGGACGACGCATGCAGCAGCAGCGGGCGCAGTACCAGGGCATCGCCCGCCGAAGCCAGGCAGTCAATTTCCAGGCCCGCCATCCGGCAGGCGGCGGCCGCGCTGTCGGCCAGCACGCCGCGCGTGTGCGATCCGGGAACCACGCGCAAGGGGCCGTCATCGATGCCGCAAGCGTCGAGGTGGATCCTGAGCGCGACCATTTGTTGCAGCACGTCGACTGGCGCACGCACGAACAGCACGCCCTCTTTTTCCGACCATCCGCGCAGCTGCGCACTATCGACCCGTGCCGCCACGGGGATGCTCAGGTCCTGGTGGATCGGCACCAGCCAGTTGCGTCCGGCCGATTTTTCGAAGTAGGTGCACTGTACCGCCACCAGATCGGCGCCGATGCAGGCAGCCAGCGCGGGATGCTGGCGCAGGCGCGCCGCCAGCACGGCACACCAGCTCTGCGCCAGCAGGCAGCGGGTGCCGCCCGCGGCCGGATCGGCCAGGTGCACCTGGGCCGCCGCAACGGCGCATTCGGGGCCGGACAAGACGCCCGGCACCAGTACGTAGCCATCGCTAGATATCGTAGTCATTCTTGCGCGCCAGGAGCTCGCTGGCCAGCGACGCGCTCAGGAAAATGCGGCCGTTGAGCATGCCGATCAGGTCACTGTCCTTGAGCCGGTCCATCACCGGCCCCTTGACCTCGGCCAGGTGCAGCCCGATGTCGCGCTGGCGCAGCGCCAGGTTCAATTCGGCCAGTCCGAACAGCGCCGACGTGTCGATCTCGCTGACGGCCGTCATCACCAGCACCAGGTGGCGCGTGAGCGGATGGGCCCTGACCTCTTCCTCGACGCGCGCGTTGACCGCTTCCACGTTCCCGAAGAACAGGTTGGCGTCGATCCGCAGCAGCAGCACATCGGGCAACGTCGCGCCCGGGTAGCGGTCGATATTGCGGAAGTGCTCCGTTCCCGCGATGCGCCCCAGCACCGCGATGTGCGGCCGGCTGGCGCGCCAGATCAGGTTGGCCATCGACAGCATGACGCCGATGACGACGCCCGCCTCGACGCCCAGCACCAGCACGCCGCCGGCCGTCGCCAGCAGCGCCAGCGCGTCGCTGCGGTCGTAGCGCCACGCGGTGCGCAAGGTCGACAGCTCCAGCATGCCGAGCACCGCGACCAGGATGGTGGCGGCCAGCGTCGGCAGCGGCAGCAGTGCCAGCCAGCCGGTCGGCCCGATCAGCGCCAGCGCCAGCAGCAGCGCGCTGATGATGCTGGCCAGCGGCGTATTGGCGCCGGCCGCGAAATTGACGGCCGAACGCGAAATGCTGCCGGTGACGGGGAAGCCGCCGGTCAGCGCGCTGCCGAGGTTGGCCATGCCCAGCCCGATCAGTTCGAAATTACTTTGCAGTTTTTCCTGGCGCCGCAGCGCCAGCGTCTGCGCCGCCGACATGCTGATCAGGAAAATCATGAAGCCGATCAGCAGCGCCGGCTGCAGCAGCTTGCGCCAGCCGTCCGGCGAGGTGGCCAGGTTCAGCCCCGGCAGGCCGGTCGGCACGGCGCCGGTGACATGCACGCCCATCGCCGGCAACCGCAGCGCCGCCGTCAGCAGCGTGGCGCCGAGCACGACCAGCATTGGCGCCAGACGCGCGCCGATGTCGGCCGCGGCGGCGGACATGCCGAGCCGGCGCAGCAGCGCGGCCAGGTAGCGCCGCGCCAGCACCAGCGCCAAAAGCGAACCGAGTCCCAGCGCGGCGCTGGGCAAATGGATCTGGCGCAGGCCGCCGCCGAGCAGCGGTTCGACCTGGCCCCACGCGATCACCAGCGCGGCGCCGATGGTGAAGCCGCTCATCACGGGGCGCGAAAAGAAATTGGCGACAAAGCCGATCCGCAGCAGGCCGCACAGCAGCAGCACGGCGCCGGCGATCAGCGCCAGCTGCGCGGCCAGCACGGTGTACAGGCCGGTGCCGGCAGCGGCCAGCGGCGCCAGCGCGGCGGCGGTCATCAGGGAGATGATCGCCATCGGACCGACCGACTGGGTCATGCTCGACCCGAACAGCGCGTACAGCATGGGAGGAATAATGCTGGCGTAGATGCCGACCACCGGCGGCAGGCCGGCGACCAGCGCGTAAGCCATGCCTTGCGGGACCATCATCATCGCCACCACGATGCCGGCGCTGATGTCGCCGGCCAGCAGGGAACGGCGGTAGTGTCTGAGCCAATGCAGCATCGGGATCGTTCTATTTTGGAAAGGCATAAGCCTAACACGTGATACGGGCAGCTTCCAGCATCATCGACTGCATTCAGTCAATTCCAACCCGGCTTAGCGCGCGCCAGGTCTTGCCCCCGTCGCCAGACTTGTGAATCAAGGACGAAGCGACAACGTAGACAGCGCCATCGGGCCCCACCTGCACGTCGCTCCATTCCCCGATCTTGATCTTGATATTCATCGGCACTGCATTCTTCCCGCCGACGCTGCGATACAGTGGAGGCTCAAACGCGTCAGTCGCAATTTCGCTGGGCATGGCCGAAAAATACGTGGCGTCGCCGAAGATACGGCGCAGCACAAAGTAGTGCCAGTTCGCCGGCAGGCCGAAGGTCTCGCGGCGCCAGCTGGCGCCTGCGTCCGCAGTGGAAAATATGTGCTGATAGCGTGTGCCGCTGGCTTCCGTCATCGCGTAAATTTTGCCACGCCGGTCGGTCATTAATCCCTGTACGACCTCATTGTTAAAACGCTGGGTAGCCTCGCGGGCCCGTCTTCCCGGCATCCAGTGTTTACCCCGGTCGCTACTTCCATATAAAGTCTCGCCAGCTAACACATAGATTTGGTCACCGTTCACTGCGATGGGGCCGCAAGTGGCGCCTGCCGCAGAAGATGAAGCCCAGGGAGCCGTATTCTTCCAGTGTCCCCCGCCAGCGCCGCTGATCGCGACCCGCTTTCCGTCACACTTGTACATATTTCCCGCGGCATCGACGGCCTGCACACGGTGGGGCGAGCCGAGACACTTCCAGCTTTCGCCGCGATCCTCCATGTGACACATCTGGCGTTCGACATCGAGCGCAATGCCCTTGTGCTTTCCGCTCGGCGGTGCCATGCCAGTCCAGTGCCTGCCATCATCGACGCTTCGAAAAAATCCGTCTGCCACAGTGCCGGCGACCAAGGTTCCGGAACCCTCGACATACATATTGTCTATGGTGGGGTGCGCCGGGCGTTCGGGCGGCAGCGCAAATGCGCCAGCGCTCATCATCGTCAAGTGCAAAAGTAAAAACCGCAGATTCTTGATCATCAAATTGCCTTAGACCGTGCATAGTGCAGCCGCCGCGACCGCGGTTACTGCATCGCCAGCTCGACGCAATTGCGCCCTGCCCGTTTGGCGCGCGCCAGCGCGGCAGCCACCCTGACGGCCAGCGCGTCGGGCGACTCCTGCTCCGTCATCTGCCCAACCCCCAGGCTGATCGTCAGCCGGTCGCAGCCTGCCACATCGGCCGCGGCGATAGCCATGCGCAACTTTTCGGCGATCTTGAGCGCGTCGATCGCGCTGGTATGGGGAGCGATGATCTGGAATTCCGCGCCGCCCGAACGCACCAGCACATCGCTGATGCGCAGGGCCGCCTGCGCCACTTCGGCCACCGCGCGGATCGCGGCGTCGCCCACCGGATGGCCGAACTGGTCGTTGATGGCCTTGAAACGGTCGATGTCGAACGCGATCAGCGCCAGCGGCAGCTTGTAGCGGCGTGCGCGCCGGGCCTCGCGCTCGAGCAGCGACTCGCCATGGCGCCGGTTTGCCGTCCCGGTCAGCGCGTCGGTGGTAGCCAAGCGCGTCAGGCGGCCCTGCAGCTGCTCGTTCTCGCGACTCATTTCGGCCATGCGCAGGCCGAAACCGGCCAGCTGCGCCAGCGCCACGAACGACGCGACTTCATCGGCCGAAAACTGGCGCGCATGGTCGAACATCAGGCACAGCGAACCGCGTATCTGGCCGGCGCGGCTGACCGGCAGCGGCAAGCCGAGCACCATCCCGACGCCGATATCCGCCAGGCTGATTGCCAGCTCCGGCTCGCCCGCCTTGGCCGGCGCATCGAGCAGCACGATCTCGCCGCTGCACACGGCCAGCAAACCCGGGAACGCATGCCGCAACGGCGACTGCAGCAGCCGGTCGGGCCGCAGCAACAGCCGCGTGAGGTTAAAGCCGATGCTGGAATACTGCGCTTCGAGCTCCAGGTCGCCCATGTCACGCATATGGAAGAGCGACACATGCACCACGCCCGGCAGTCTGCCGAGCGCCACGCAAACCTGCTCCGCCATCTTGTCCAGGTCGTCGACGTCGGCGATCGACTGCTGCAGCAGCGTGCCCGCGGCCAGCAGCGCGCGCAGGTCGGCTGCGTCCTGCCTGGCTGCAGCCGGGCGGGCAGCGATCGATGCGCGCAGGTCCTCGTCGAGCAGCGGGGAAATCGCATACTCGATCGGTCCCATGGCCATCAGATCGGGCAGCCAGCCGGCGCTCATGAAAGGGCAAATGAGCAGCGTGCGCTTGCCCGCCCGCTGGGCAACCAGCTCGCGCAGCGCGGCCAGGTCGAAACTGTGTTCGAACCGTTCCAGGTCAATCACCAGCAAGTCCACCGCCTGCTGGGCCAGCAGGACGCTGGCCTGTTCGGTTCCGTCCGCAATGAACAGCTTGCCGAATTGTGCGCCGCAGGACGTCTGGAAATCCACGCGCCGCTGCCCTTCCGGATTGAGGTACAGGCCGATCGGGTGCGGCGCCAATGCGTGTTGCTCCGGCATGCAAACTCCTCAAAGTGTCTATGCGGCATTTTCCGCCACTCAGTTTGCCACAAAGGGGCACCGGGGACGACCGCGTTTGTGCTTTTGTGTGTGCGTCCGCACGGTCGCCAGGTGCCCGATAATGAAAACTCTAGCCATACCGATCAGGGCGGCATCGAAGGGAATGGCATATGGCACGCAGTTTATGGAAAGGCGCTATCAGCTTCGGGCTGGTGCATATTCCGGTCGAAATGTACTCGGCCACCAGCGAACACGCGCTCGACCTGACCATGCTCGATCGGCGCGATTTCTCGCCGGTCGGCTTCAAGCGCTATAACAAGAACAATAACCAGGAAGTGAGCTGGGACGACATCGTCAAGGGCTATGCATACGCCGACGGCGCATACGTGGTGCTGAGCGAGGAAGACCTGCGCCGCGCCAACGTCGAGGCGACCCAGACCATCGACATCCTGGCCTTCGTCGATGCCGAGCAGGTGCCGTTGCTGTATTACGACAGCCCGTATTACCTGGCGCCCGGCAAGGGCGGCGACAAGGTCTACGCGCTGCTGCGCGAAACACTACGCAAGACCGGCAAGATCGGCATCGCCAACGTCGTCATCCGGGTCAAGCAGCACCTGGCGGCGCTGGTATGCGTGGGCGACGTGATCGTCATGAACACGCTGCGCTACGACGACGAGATCCGTTCGACCGACGAGTTGAACATCCCCTCCTCGACGGCCAAGGCGGCCGCCATCACCGACAAGGAACTGAAGATGGCGATGGCGCTGGTCGAAGGCATGAGCGAAGACTGGAAGCCGGCGCAGTACCACGACAGCTACCGCGACGATGTGCTGGCGCTGGTCGAGAAAAAAATCAGGGAACACCAGACCAAGACCGTCACCATGCCCGGCAAGGAGAAGGCGCCGGCACACACGGGCAACGTGGTCGACCTGGTCGCGCTGCTGCAGAAAAGCCTGGGCAAGAAACCGGCAGGCAAGACCCGGGCGGCCAACGACGACGATGAAGAAGAGGCACCGCCTGCACCGAAACGCAAAACGGCGGCAAAAGCACCCGCCAAAGCCGCTGCAAAGCCACCCGCCAAAGCCAGGGCAGCGCCGGCCCGACGCAAATCGGCGTAATCAGGACGGCGTGAAGTCGAGCTTTTTCATCGCCGCGGTCAGCGTCTTGGCCGACTTCGCATAGTCCGCCCACGGCGCATTGCCCTGGTCGAGCCGTGTATGGGCATTCATGATATTCCACTGGTCGCCGGCCTTGAGGCGTGCCAGTTCATCCCACGCCAGCGGCACCGAAATCCCCAAGCCCGGCCGCACCCGCGCCGACCAGGCGCAGGCGGTGGTCGCGCCCTGCCCGTTGCGCAGGTAGTCGATGAAGATCTTGCCGACCCGGTTCTTCGGCCCGCTCTTGAGCGCAAACCGGTCCGGCAAGGCGCCCGACAGGTGGCGCACGATGGCCTGCGAAAAATCCTTGACCGTATCCCAATCGAGGCCGCCCTTGATCGGCACCACCACGTGCAGCCCCTTGCCGCCGCTGGTCTTGAGGAAGCACGGCAGCCCCAGTTCATCGAGAAAGGCGTGCATCAGCTGCGCGGCCTCCTGCATTGTGCTCCAGCCAACGCCCTCGCCGGGATCAAGGTCGAACACCATCCGGTTCGGCGTGTCGTACGCCTTGCCCACCGCGTTCTGGGTATGGAACTCGACCACATTCCACTGCGCCGCCGACAGGATGCCCTGCACGCTGGCCACCTCCAGCATCGGCGGATGCCCGGGGTCGAGCGCCTGGTCCATTTGCTTCACGCCCGCCAGCCTGGCGACATCGGCATGCTTCTGGAAGAACAGTTCGCCGCCCACGCCGCCCGGCGCGCGCACCAGCGATACCGGTCGCCCCTTCAGGTGCACCAGCATCAGCGTCCCCACCAGCGCGTAGTAGCGCACCAGGTCCAGCTTGGTGGCGCCGCTTTGCGCGTCGATGATGCGCTCGCCGTTGCTGATCTTCAGGCTGGGCGGCAGCTTGCCCACCGGCGCGGCCGGTTCGGTATGCGCTGGCACGACATCCTCCATTGCTTGCACCTTCTCGCGGCTGATTTTTTTGGCGCTCTTGTCGCTGCGCAGTCCATGGAACACCGCATGCCGGATCGCGCCCGATGAGGTCCATTCGGCGAAGCTGACCTCGGCGATCAGGCGCGGCTTGACCCAGTGATGCTTGCGGCCGGCCACCGCCCTGGGCGGAAACGGGCTGGTGTCGGTGGCCAGCGCGTCGAGCTGCGTCTTGAGGCTGCGCAGCGTCGCCTCATTGAAGCCCGTGCCGACATTGCCCGCGTACTGCAGCACGCCGTTCTCGTCGTGCGTGCCAAGCAGCAGCGCGCCGATGCCGGTGCGCGCCCCCTGCGGATCGGTATAGCCGCAAATGACGAACTCCTGGCGCTGGCCGCATTTGAGCTTGATCCAGTCGGCCGAGCGCCGCTGCACATAGCGCGAATCGCGGCGCTTGCCGATCATGCCTTCGAGTCCCATGTGGCAGGCCGCCGCGGCCAGTTCCTGCGGGTCGCCGCCGAACGCCTCGCTGAAGCGGATCGCGGCCGGTACGCCCTTGTCGAGCACCGCCTTGAGCATCGCCCGGCGCGTTTCGAGCGGCACCTGGCGCAGGTCGCTGCCGTCCAGGTAAGGCGCGTCGAACAGGAAGTAGACGATGTCGGCGCTGCCGGCGCCGTCGAAGGCCAGCTGCAGCAAGCCGAAATCGGGGCGTCCATGCGCATCGTGGACGACGATTTCGCCGTCGTACCAGCCGTCCGGCAGCTTCGCCTTCAGCAGCGCCTGGTGCAAGTGGCCCAGCTTGTGGGTCCAGTCGTGGCCATTGCGGGTGAACAGGCGGACCTGCTTGCCCTCGATGCGCGCCAGCAGGCGGTAGCCGTCGAACTTGATCTCGAAGATCCAGTCGGCCGGCGACGACGGCGGCTGCTCGACCAGCGTGGCCAGTTCGGGCGCCAGCGACGCCGGCAGCTCGGCCGGCACCGCCTGGGCGCGCGCCCGCTTGCTGGTCGCCGCGGCGGGCAGCGCGACGACGCTGTCGGGCATTTGATCGACGACGGAAAACTCGGCATGGGGCCGGGCCAGCGCGTCCTTTTCCTTGATCAGCAGCCACGGCGCCTGCTTCTCGCCCTTGTCCTTGATGCGCACCAGTGCCCACTTGCCGTGCATCTTGTGGCCGTGCAGCTCGAACTTCAGGTTGCCGCTGGCGTAGCCCTGGTGCGGTTCGGCCAGCGGCTGCCAGGTCCCCTTGTCCCAGATAATCACCTTTCCTGCGCCATATTGATCCTCGGGAATAGTTCCTTCGAAATCCGCGTAGGCGAGCGGATGGTCCTCGACCTGCACGGCCATGCGCTTGTCGCCGGGATCGTAGCTGGGCCCTTTCGGCACGGCCCAGCTCTTCATCGTGCCATCTAGTTCCAAGCGGAAATCATAGTGCAAGCGGCTGGCCCAATGCTTCTGGATGACGAAGGTGAGCGCCGCGCCGCCGCCCTGCCCGCCCTCGGCCGGCTCGGCCGTGACGGCAAAGTTGCGCTTGGACTTGTAGAGCTTCAGGGGGTCAGCCATGGCGGTGCACCGGCAAACAGGATGACCGCCAGTCTAGCGGCGGCGTGCCGGCACGACTGTTCGCCAGCTAACCGACGCCGGTTTGCACGATCTGAAAATAATTGTCAACTGAAATGGCCTGGGCTGCGTTTGTGTCAGTGCAGCACTCACCAGCACCTTACAACCAGTTAAAGGAACCATCATGCAAAAAGTCATCGCTACCCTGATCGCCGGCCTGTTCGCCACTTCGGTCTTCGCACAGACCGCTCCTGCAACGCCTGCCAAAGCTGCTGCCGCCCCTGCCGTCGCCAAAGCGGCTGCCAAGGAAGACAAAGCCGTTGCCAAGGCCGATGCCAAAGAAATGAAAGCAGATGCCAAGGCTGACGCCAAAGTCGTCAAGGCCAATGCCGACGCTACCGCTGATGTCGCCGTTGCCAAGGCCGACGCCCACAAGGCAAAAGCCAAAGCCCACAAAAAGTCGACCAAAGCCAAAGCAGCTGCTGCTGAAGCAAAAACCTCGGCCATGGCTGATGCCAAGAAAGACGCAGCGACCAAGTAAGTCGTCCGCTGTCGCACGTCCCGGGGCCAGCCCCGTGTTTCGGACTCGTTTCCGAAACGCGGGGCTGGCCTTTGTTTCGTTTCAGAACGTTGAACAAGAAATAGTTGGCGAGCATTAACCCCGTTCTCGGCGCTGTCCCGTTTCATAGCTGAAGCCGGATAACCCGGCGCACCGGAGATGACGATGTTGATGCGCTTTGCCACCCTGATCCTGGTTTGCGCGGGCGCCGTCCCGGCCTTCTCGCAAACGCTGGCGCCGCCGCGCCTGATGCTGTCCGATCCCGGCGCCGAACCAATCGCGCTGCAGCAGCTGTCGATCCGGGCCGGCATCAGCGGCGGCATGGCCGAAACCAGCGTCAAGATGGTGTTCTTCAATCCGAACCGGCGCCAGCTCGAAGGCAATCTGCAGTTTCCGCTCGCCGACGGCCAGCAGATCACCGCCTTCGCGCTCGATATCGATGGCCATATGCGCGCCGCGGTGCCGGTCGACAAGGCACGCGGGCGCGAAGTATTCGAGGAAATCGTACGGCGCGGCGTCGATCCTGGCCTGCTCGAACTCACCCAGGGCAACAACTTCAAGCTGCGCGTCTACCCGATTGGTCCGCGCGGCACCCGCACGGTCGAGCTCAAATACACCGAAACGCTGCAGCGGCGCGGCGCCCAGTGGGTCTACCGCCTGCCCAAGGCGTACGGCGACGCCCGTCATGTCGAGCTCACTGTCGAGGTCAACGACAGCGCCGCAGCGCCCACCGGCACCCTGCATTTCGCCCCTGCCGGCAATGGCTTCGAGGCGCACATCAACTATGCCGAGGGCCAGCTGCCGTCCGAAGGCATCGAAGTGCTGACCGTGGCCCAGGATGGCGCGCGCGTCTACCGCCAGCAGCTGGACGGCACCAGCTGGTTCGTGGCCGAGGTGCCGGTCCAGCCGGTGCGCGCGCCGCGTCCCGCCCCGCGCGTCATCGGGCTGCTGTGGGACAGTTCGGGTTCTGGCGCCGCGCGCATGCTCGACGCCGAACTGGCCGAACTGGATCGCTATTTCAGCGCGCTGGGCAATGTCGAGGTGCGCCTGACCCGGCTGCGCGACCGCCCGGAAACGCTGCAGACTTTCAAGGTCGCCGGCGGCAATTGGAGCGCCCTGCGCCGCGCACTGGAAAAAACCGTGTACGACGGCGCCAGCGCGCTCAATGACTGGCAGCCGCAGGCCGCAGTCGACCAATACCTGCTGTTCAGCGACGGCCTGTCGAACTACGGCGGCGCCCACTTTCCCGTGCTGGCCGCGCACCAGCGGCTGTTTGCGCTCAATTCCGCGCCCTCGTCCGACAGCGGCCGCCTCGCCGCGCTGGCCGAACGCGCGCACGGACAGCTGATCCAGATCGCGCGCGCCACGCCCGGCGCCGCCGCCCAGGCCTTGCTGTTCCAGGATGCGCGGGTCGAACAGATCAGCGCCACCGGCGCCACCGACATCGAGGTCGACTCGCACACGGTCAACAATGGCATGCTGCGGGTCGCCGGCCGCATCCTGTCGTCCCGGGCCGAACTGGTGCTGACCCTGTCGAACGGCGGCAAGCCGATGCGACTGGTCTTGCCGATTCCTGCCGACGCGCCCCAGCATCCGAACGCCGGCGCCACCTGGGCCGGGTTTCGCCTGCGCGCGCTCGCAGGGGAATTCGAAGCCCATCGCAGCGAGATCGGACGCATCGGCCGCCGCTTCGGCATTCCGACCCGCGAAACTTCGCTGATCGTGCTCGAGCAGCTCGCCGACTACGTGCGCTATGACATTGCGCCGCCGCCCGAGCTTGAGGCCGAATTCAAACGCCAGACTGACTTGCGCAACGGCGAACGCGCACGCTCGCGCAGCGACCATTTCGAGCAGGTCGTGCAGATGTTCGCGGCGCGCAAGCGCTGGTGGAATAGCGCGCCTCCGAAAGCGGCGCCGAACCAGGGGCCGCTGAACCCGACGCGCCAGGACGCGGCGCAGAAGCGGGCCGGGGTCCGGACAAGCCTGCCCGAGCCGTCCAATGCGCCAGTGGTCGAAGTGACTGCCACCCGCATTCGTGCCCTCAATTTGGAGACGGCGCTGCCAATAGCGGCAATGACGCACAGCGAAATCGCGCCTTCCGCGCCTGCATCGATGGCGTTCTCGCCAGCGCCTGTGCCTGCGCCACCGCCAGCGCCGGCCCCCATGGCCCTGCAGCGCGTGGAAATCCAGGCCGGATTTTCCGGCGCGGACAAGTCGGCGGCGCCGTCGCCGCAGCCGCAGATCGGCATGGCTCTCAAGAAGTGGGTTCCGAACGCGTCCTACACGGAGCGCCTGCGCGCTGCGGCGCCCGCCGATGTCTACCAGGTCTACCTGGACCAGAAACCAGAGTATGCCAACAGCAGCGCCTTCTACCTCGACGCCGCCGATGTCCTGCTGGCCAAGGGGCAGCGCGACCTTGCCCTGCGCGTGCTGTCCAACCTGGCCGAAATGGACCTCGAAAACCGCGCCGTCCTGCGCATCCTTGGCTACCGGCTGCTGCAGGCCGAGGCGCCCCGGCTGGCCGTGCCGGTATTCGAAGAGGTATTGCGCATCGCGGCCGAAGAACCGCAGTCGTTCCGTGACCTCGGCCTTGCGCTCGCTGCGGCGGGACGGCCACAAGAGGCGATCGACAAGCTGTACGAAGTGGCGCTGCGTCCGTGGGCCGCCCGCTTCCCCGACATCGAGACGATCGCGCTGACGGACTTGAATGCGCTGATCGCGACCTCGGGCAAGCGTCTCGATACGAGTGCAATCGACAAGCGCCTGCTGGCCAACCTGCCGCTCGACTTGCGCGTGGTGTTGACCTGGGATGCGGACAACACCGACATCGACCTGCACGTGACCGATCCGGACCGCGAGACGTGCTTTTACGGGCACAACCGGACCGCCCAGGGCGGCATGATGTCGCAAGACTTCACCGGAGGTTATGGGCCTGAAGAATTCGCGCTGCGCCACGCCAAACCCGGAAAATACCAGATCAGTGCTAATTTCTATGGCAACCGGCAGCAGGTATTGGCCGGCGCGACCACCTTGCAAGTGAAATTGACCAGCGCCTTCGGTACTGCGGCACAGCAGGAAAAGCTGATCACCTTGCGCCTGAAGAATCAGAGCGACAACGTGTTCGTCGGGGAGTTTGAGGTCAAGCCATAGCCAAATCGGCGCGCGCAAACGGCCAGGGCAAACGTGCGCGTCTGCCCTTTCCTATTGCTCGATCGCCTTGATTTTCTCTTCGGTCGTTTGCGGCACCGGATAGCCCGGATAGGCCTGGCGAAAGGCACGCCACTGGATCAGGACTTCGGTATCTTTGCCGGTGCCCAGTTTGGCCTCGATTGCGGCCAGCCACTCGGCCGCTGTCTTCGGCGCAGCCACACCGCGTTTGCTGACACTGTAGTCCCGTTCCTGTTCCTGGCGCGCCGCCTTGTCGGCGGACTGCATTTGTTCGCGCTGATCCGCGGCTGCGAAGCCCGCGCTGACGGGAGCGGCTGCGGGCATGGCCGGCGCCGCCTTGTACTCTGCGACAGACGCTGGCGCGGGCGGCGGCGGCGGCGCCAAAGACTCACGCGTCATGGCTGCTATCGGCAATGCCGTCTCGGCCGAGTATGCTTTTGGCCGTGTTGCCGTGATTTCCACCGACTGCATCGGCGCTTCGGGCGCGGACCGTGCAGCCTCGCCGTCCATTTTTTGCATTGGCTTTGCAGGCGCGCGGTTGCGCGCAAGAGCATCGGTTTGCGCTGCCGGGGGCGGGGCCGGCACCATCATCGGCGCCGGCGCCGGCGCAACAGCCTCCATCATCGGCGCAGGCGGCGCTGCCGCCGGCTGGTCCGTCATATGCACGCTCACTTCAGCCGGCAGGCCGGCCTGGCGCTCCAGGTCCGCACTGGCCTGGAAGGCCTGGTGCGCGAACACGCCTGCCAGCACCGTGGCCGCGATCGCACCCGGCAAGCGCCAGCGCCAGCCAGGTCCGGCCAGGCGTGGCGCAAGCGGCTTCTCGCCCGGATCGTTGGCAGCGGCCGGACGCGCTTCCTGCGCCATCAAGTCCCTGGCGCGCTGCAGAATGGCGGCGTCGAGCGCGGCGCCCGGGGCGTCCTGCTGCATGCCCTGCAGGCGGCGTGACAGCTCGCCCTCCCCTTTGAGGAAGGCGTCGAATTCGGCGTCGTCGCTCATGTCATCCTTGTTCACTCAGGCTCCCTTCGCGCAGCTTGCGCATCGCGTAACGCAGGCGGCTCTTGACCGTTTCCACCGGCGCGGCCACCACCGCGGCAATTTCGGCCAGGCTCATGCCGCTGAACTGGTGCAGCACGAGCGCTTCCTTTTGCTCGCTCGGCAAGGCCGCCAGGGCCTGGTGCAGGCTGTCGTTGCGCTGCTTGGTGGCGAGCGCCGCGTCGGGTGTCTGCACATCCTGCGCCGCATCGGCCAGCGCGTCAAACACGTCGCGTCCATCCGTGCCGGTGCCCAGCTCGGCCGCCAGCAGCGGCGCCTGCTGGCGCAACAGGTCGAGCAGGCGGTTGCGTGCGATCTGGTACAGATAGGTGCGGAAACTGGCGTCGGGCTGGTAGCGGTTGCGCGCGTGGTGCAGGTTGGCCCAGCTGTCCTGCACGATTTCATCGACCCAGTCGACCCGCGGCGAGCGCCACGCGATAAAGCGGTACAGGCCGACCCGGTGGCGGCCGTACAGCTCCTCGAATGCGCGCAGGTCGCCATCGCGGTAGCGCAGCATCAGCTCTTCGTCGGTGGTGGTCGTGGGCATGTGCTGCCATTGTAGGGCAACACGGTTTTATTTCGAACAAAAA
The DNA here is from genome assembly GCA_025359245.1 of Massilia sp. Lineage (GTDB taxonomy): Bacteria > Pseudomonadota > Gammaproteobacteria > Burkholderiales > Burkholderiaceae_D > Telluria_A. The sequence goes on along the minus strand of JANYGW010000144.1, from coordinate 12,907 downwards.
TAACGCGGCGGCCCGAATAATAAAGGCCGCACCCGACGTCATGCCGGGTGCGGCCTGGTCACGCAGCGCGGGCGACTTACTGCCAGCCGCCGCCCAGCGAGCGGATCAGGGCCACGGTCGTCACCGCGCGGCTGCCGCGCAGCTGCACCGCGGTGCGCTCCGCCGCCGCCAGGTTGCGCTGCGCGTCGAGCAGGTCCAGGTAGCTCGAACGGCCCGCCGCATACAGCTTCTGCGCCAGGTCGGCCGAACGGCGCGCCGATAGCACGGCCGCGTCGAGCTGTTCGGCCTGGCTGCCCAGGATGCGCAGGCCGGCCAGGTTGTCCTCCACTTCGGCGAACGCCACCAGCACGTTCTGGCGATACGCCGCCACCGATTCCTCCAGCACCGCTTCGCTGCGCGCGACATTGGCCTTGTTGCGGCCGCCGTCGAGGATCGGCATCGACATCAGCGCGCCCAGCACCCACGAATGCGCGCTCCACTTGAACAGGTTCGACGCGCTGGCCGCATCGGTACCGAGGCCGCCGTTGAGCAGCAAGGACGGGAACATGGCCGATTTGGCCGCGCCGATGCGGGCGTTCGACGCGATCATCGCGCGCTGGGCGGCGGTCACGTCCGGACGGCGTTCGAGCAGCGTCGATGGCAGCCCGGCAGGAATCACCGGCAGCAGGGTCGATTCGGCCAGCGGGCTGGCCACGGCACTGAACATCGCGGCCGGTTTCCCCAGCAGCACCGCCAGCGCGTGCTCGTTCTGCACGCGCTGGCGTTGCAGGCCGATTGCTTCTGCCTTGGCCGTGGCCAGTTCGGTCCTGGCGCGCGCCAGGTCGAATTCGCCGATGTCGCCGTGGTCGAAGCGGTTCTGGTTGATCTTCACGCCCTGCGCGCGCAGCTCGACCGCCTGTTCCAGCGTGGCCAGTTCGGCGTCCGTTTCACGCAGCCGGAAATAAGTCTGCGCAACGTCGGCCTGCAGCGACAGCAGCACCGACTTGTAAGTCGCCTCGGACGCACCGGCGTCGGCCTGGCTGGCGCTGACGCTGGCGCCCACGCGCCCGAACAGGTCGACTTCGTAGCTGGCCGTCAGGCGCGCCTGGTACAGGTTGACGGGCGCCACGCTGTCGGCGCCGCTGCGCTGGGCGCCGAGGCCGGCCCCCAGTTGCAGGCTGCGTTCAGATTCGGCCAGGCCGGCCAGCGCCCTGGCCTGCTTGACGCGGGCCGCGGCCACGGCCAGGCTGGCGTTGGCCCTGGCGGCTTCCTCGATCAGGCTGGTCAGTGCCGGATCCTTGAAGGCCAGCCACCATAGTCCGCGCGGCTGCGCTTCGGCCGGCTGGGCGATCTTCCAGCGCGTGCCGTCGGGCGCTTCCTTGAATGCCGACGGCATGTCGATGGCCGGCTGTTTCAGCTCCGGCACCGAGCCGCAGGCCACCAGCAGCAAGGCCGCCAGCAGTGGTGCGATACGTTGTGCGATTGTATTCATCAGATGGCTCCTTCGATGGCGATCGATGTTGGTTTCTTCTCGAAGCTGTTGGCAAACGTGCGCAGCAGGACATAGAACACCGGCGTCAGGAACAGGCCGAAGAAGGTCACGCCCAGCATGCCGCCGAACACCGCCACGCCCATCGCGTGGCGCATCTCGGCGCCCGCGCCGCTGGAAAACACCAGTGGCACCACACCCATGATGAAGGCGATCGACGTCATCAGGATCGGACGCAGACGCTGGCGGCAAGCTTCCAGCGCCGCTTGCACCACGCTGCGGCCATGGTCTTCCAGTTCGCGTGCAAATTCGACGATCAGGATCGCGTTCTTGGACGCCAGCCCGACCAGCACGAACAGCGCGATCTGCGTGAAGATGTTGTTGTCGCCGCCGGTCAGCTTGACGCCGATCAGCGCGCACAGGATCGACATCGGCACGATCAGGATCACCGCCAGCGGCAGGGTCCAGCTTTCATACTGGGCGGCGAGCACCAGGAACACCAGCAGCACGCACAGCGGGAAGACCAGCACCATCGTGTTCCCGGACAGGATGTCCTGGTAGGTCAGGTCGGTCCACTCGAACGACACCCCTTTGGGCAGCACTTCGGCGGCGATTTTTTCCAGCGCTGCCTGGGCCTGGCCGGACGATACGCCGGGGGCGGCGCCGCCGTTGATATCGGCCGACACGTAGCCGTTGTAGCGCTGCACGCGGTCCGGGCCATAGCTGTCCTTGACGTGCATCAGCGACGACAGCGGAATCATTTCGCCCTTGTCGTTGCGGACCTTGAGCTGGGCGATCTGGTCGGCCTGCGAACGGAACTGCGCGTCCGCCTGGACCCGCACCTGGTAGGTACGGCCAAACTGGTTGAAGTCGTTCACATACAGCGAGCCGAGGTTGATCTGCAAGGTCTGGTAGATCGTCTGCAGCGGCACGCCGAGCTGCTTGGCCTTGACCCGGTCGACGTCGGCGAACAGCTGCGGCACGTTGATCTGGAAGCTGGAGAACACGCCAGCGAGTTTCGGATCCTGCCATGCCTTGGCCTGCAATGCCTTGACCGCTGCGTACAGTTCGTCGTTGCCCACGTTGGCGCGGTCCTCGACCATCATCTTGAAGCCGCCGATGGTGCCCAGGCCGTTGACCGGCGGCGGCGGGAACACCATGATGAAGGCATCCTGGATGGCGCCCAGGCGCTTGTTGATTTCAGCGGCGATCTCGGGGCCGGACTGGCCCTTGCCGGTGCGCTGGTCGAACGGTTTGAGCGAGGTGAACACGATGCCCGCATTCGGCGCATTGGTAAAGCCGTTGATCGACAGGCCGGGGAAAGCGATCGACGATTCCACGCCCGGCACCTTGGAGGCGATATCCGACATCTGGCGGATCACGGCCTCGGTCCGGTCCAGCGACGCGGCGTCGGGCAGTTGCGCGAAACCGACCAGGTACTGCTTGTCCTGGGCCGGCACGAAGCCGCTCGGCACAGCCTTGAACATGAACACGGCGGCAATCGCCAGCAGCGCGTACACGGCCACCGCGGCGCTCTTGCGCTTCAACACGCCGTTGACGCCGACTTCATAGCGCGTCGAAGCGCGGCCGAAGAAGCGGTTGAACCAGGCGAAGAAGCCGCCGAAGACCTTGTCCATGCCGCGCGTCAGCACGTCTTTCGGCGCGTCGTGCGGCCGCAGCAGCGTCGCAGCCAGGGCCGGCGACAGGGTCAGCGAACTGAAGGCCGAGATCACCGTCGAAATCGCGATCGTCAGCGCGAACTGGCGATAGAACTGGCCCGACAGGCCAGACACGAAGGCGATCGGCACGAACACCGCGCACAGCACCAGGGCGATGGCGATGATCGGGCCGCTCACTTCTTTCATGGCCTGGATCGTCGCGTCGCGCGGCGACAGCCCAGATTCGATGTTGCGCTCCACGTTCTCGACCACCACGATGGCGTCATCGACGACGATACCGATCGCCAGCACCAGCCCGAACAGCGACAGCGTGTTGATCGAAAAGCCGAAACCGAGCATCACCGCGAAGGTGCCGATGATGGACACCGGCACCGCCACCAGCGGGATGATCGAGGCGCGCCAGGTTTGCAGGAAGATGATCACCACCAGCACCACCAGCGCCACAGCTTCGAGCAGCGTATGGATCACGGCGCGGATCGATTCGCGCACGAACTGGGTCGGGTCATACACAACCTGGTATTCAACGCCTTGCGGGAAGTCTTTCTTCAGTTCGGCCATCTTGGCACGCACGTCGCTTGACAGTTGCAGCGCGTTGGCGCCGGGCGCCTCGAACACGGCGATCGCCGCCGCCGACTTGTTGTTCAAGAGCGAGCGCAAGGCATACGAGTTTGAACCGAGTTCGAGCCGCGCCACGTCCTTCAGGTGCGTGATCGCGCCATCAAAGCCGGTGCGCACGATGATGTCGCCGAATTCCTCGATCGAGGTCAGGCGGCCCTGGGTGTTGACGGTCAGCTGGAACTCGGCATTCTTGGACGGCGAGGCGCCCACGACGCCGGCGGCAACCTGCACGTTCTGCTCGCGGATCGCGCCGACCACGTCGGACGCGGTCATGCCGCGCGCCGCCACTTTCTGCGGATCGAGCCAGATGCGCATCGCGTAATCGCCCGCGCCGAACAACTGCACTTCGCCCATGCCCTGGATGCGCGCCAGCTGGTCCTTGATGTTCAGGACCGCGTAGTTGCGCAGGTAGACGTCGTCATAGCGTCCGCTTGGCGAGACCAGGTGCACCACCATGGTCAGGTTGGGCGAACTTTTCACGGCCGTCACGCCGATCTGGCGTACTTCCTCGGGCAGGCGCGGCAAGGCGCGCTGGATCCGGTTCTGCACCTGCGACTCGGCCTGTTCGATGTTGGTGCCGACCTTGAACGTCACCGTCAGGGCCAGCGAACCGTCGGAGGTCGACTGCGACGACATGTACAGCATGTTCTCGGTGCCGTTGATCTGCTCTTCGAGCGGCGCGGCCACGGTTTCGGCGATCACCTTCGGATTGGCGCCCGGGTACTGGGCGCGCACCACCACCGACGGCGGCACCACGTCGGGATACTCCGACACCGGCAGCTTGAAGATCGCCAGCAGGCCGGCGACAAAGATGATGATCGACAGGACGGCCGCAAAAATCGGCCGGTCGATGAAAAATTTGGAAAAATTCATGCTCTTACTCCTTGGCCAGCGCTGCCGCAGCCAGTTTCACGTCTTGTTTCGGTTTGCCGTCGCCATCCATCGCCACCAATTGCGCCGTCACCGGCGCGCCCGGCTGCACGCGCTGCAGGCCATTGACGACGATCTTCTCGCCCGGCTTGATGCCGTCGCGGACGATGCGCAGGCCGTCGAAGACCGGGCCGAGCGTGACGTTGCGGTATTCGGCGGTGCTGTCGGCCTTGACCACATAGACGAACTTGCGGTTCTGGTCGGTGCCGACGGCGCGGTCGCTGATCAGGATGGCGCGGGTTTGGGCGCTGTCGCTGCCGCTTAATTGCACGCGGGCGAACAGGCCGGGCACCAGCAGGTTGTCGCTGTTGTCGAAGGTAGCGCGCATGCGCACACTGCCGGTTTTCGCGTCGAGCTGGTTGTCGACGAATTCGAGCTTGCCCTGGTGCGGGAAGCCCGCTTCGTTGGCCAGTCCGACCTTGACTGCGACCGGCGCGCCTTTTTGCGACACGCGCGCAACCCGCAGGTAGGTATCTTCATCGCCGTCGAAGGTGGCGTAGATCGGATTGTTCGACACCACCGACGTCAGCACCACGGCGCCGTCGACCAGGTTGCCGGTGGTGACTTCCGCTTTCGAGACGCGTCCGTCGATCGGCGAGAGCACGCGCGTGTAGGCCAGGTTCAGGCGCGCCGCGTCGAGCGAGGCCTGGGCCGCGCGCACATTGGCGTCGAGTTCTTTCAGGCCCGAGGCCTTCTCGTCGAATTCGCGCTGGGCGATGGCTTTGTCGCCCAGCAGGCGTTCGGCGCGCGCCAGTTCCAGCTTGGCCAGGTCGGCGCGGGCGCGGGCCGAAGCGGCGGCCGCTTCGGCGCGCGCCGCCTCGGCCTGGAACGGACGGGCGTCGATCACGAACAGCACGTCGCCCTTCCTGACCAGGCTGCCCGGCTTGAAATTGACCGAGGTGATGAAGCCGCCGACGCGGGCGCGGATGTCCACGTGCTCGACCGCTTCGAGCCGGCCGGAAAACTCCTGGGTTTCATTGATCGAGCGTTCGATCACGGTCGCCGCCGTGATCGGGGGACCTTGCGGCGCCTGCGCGCCGGCCGCCTTGCTTTCATCGCAACCCGACAGCGCGAACGCCGCCAGTCCCGCCAGAGCCATTGCCGCTACCAGCGGCCGGGGAAATAAATTAGATATTTTCATGACTTTCCTCTTTTTAGTGAAAATTAGTAATAACTCAGGCGGCCAACGGCCCGCTGTCCAGCAAAACGGCGAAAAGGGTCCGTACGCTGCGGCGAGGGTGAGCTCAGCGCAGCTGCACGGTGTTAACGGTGGGTGTAGGGATACGGCTAGGAGGGCACGGGCGCTTCGTCCAGGGTGCCGAGGAAACTGCCGATTTCATGCAGCGCGGCCGCCTTGCAGGCACAGTCGTTGCGATCGGCCGCGTCCTGCAGCGGCGCCGGTTCGAGGCGCTTGATCGTGGTGGTGACGCCGCAGCTGGCCAGCTTGGCGCCGTAGTGTTCAGCCTCGTCGCGCAATGGATCGTCTTCGGCCGACAGGATGAGTGCCGGCGGCAGGTTTTTCAGCCGGCTCGATTGCAGCGGCGACGCATACGGATGGCTGCGGTCGGCCGCATTCGGCAGGTAGCCGCGATAGCTGGCCGCGCAGGTGTCGGCCACGCAGGCCAGGCTGGTATCGGCCGGGATTTCGCGCATCGAGCAGGTCGACAGGCCGGGATCGAGCATTGGCATGATCAGGATCTGGCCGGCCAGTTCAGGGCCGCCGCGGTCGCGCGCCATCAGCGCCGACACGGCCGCCAGGTTGGCGCCCGCTTCGATGCCGGCCACCACCAGGCGCTTGCCGGTCCAGCCCAGCTTTGCCTTGTTCTTCTTGACCCACTTGAGCACCGCATGCGCATCTTCGACGGCGGCCGGGAAAGGCCGCTCGGTGGCCAGCGTGTAGCATGACGCCAGTACCAGCTGCTGCAGCGAGCAGCTGGCCAGGTGGCGCAGGAATTCGTCTGCTTCGTCCAGGTCGCCGCCGACGAAGCCGCCGCTGTGGAAGAACACGATCAGGCCGTCGCGCTTGCTGCCTGGCGCACCGCCGGCGTACAGGCGGGCCGCCAGCGGCCCTGCGGCGCCGGCCACTTCCAGGTTGCGGATGTTGAGCGCGACCGGATTGAGTGCGCCGCTCATTGGGACGGTCCCGTATCCGGCTGCGCGCCGACGCTGAAGATATCGTCCAACAGGCCATGTGCAAGTGCATCAAAACCGACGCTTTCAGCGCGCGACGCTTGCGGAAACTGGCCGGAAGACAAGGTGCCGGTGGCGACCACGGCGGCGAGCGCGAGGCTGACCAAACTGATGATAACATTGTGATAACGCATGTCGAGACCCCTTTCCTTCCCTTGTCATCCACACCTTTTGATGCAGTACGGCCACTTTAAACTTGTTCTACAATCTGATAAAGATGGCTGGCGCGAATTGATTGTTCAGAAATCCGAACAATAAGGAGAGTTATGAACAAATTGCAAGCAATGGAAGTCTTCGTCCAGGTCGTCGATGCCGGCGGTTTTACGCGCGCGGCCGACAACATGCAGCTGCCCAAGGCCACCGTCTCGACGCTGGTGCAGGCGCTCGAACAGGCGCTGGCTGTCAAATTGCTGCATCGCACCACGCGCCAGGTCAGCGTGACCTCGGACGGCGCCGCCTATTACGAGCGCTGCCTGCGCATCCTGGCCGATGTGCGCGAAGCCGAGGAATCGCTGTCGAACAACCGCGCCTCGCCCAGCGGCCGGCTGCGGGTGGACGTCTCGACCGGCATGGCGAGCGACATCATCATCCCTGCCCTGCACGATTTTTTCGAACGCTATCCGGACATCCGGCTGGACCTCGGTTGCAGCGACCGCCCGATCGACCTGATCGAGGAAGGGGTCGACTGCGCCATCCGCGGCGGCAACCTGCCCGATTCGGCGCTGATCGCGCGCCGCATCGGCGTGCTGCAATTTGCCACCGCCGCCACGCCCGCGTACTTCGCCAGGCATGGGCGCCCGGCCCATCCGCGCGACCTGCTCGAACACCGCTGCATCAACTACTTCTCGTCCAAGTCCGGCAAGACGCTGGACTGGGACTACGTGCGCGGCGACGAAACGATTTTCATACCGGCGCCGGCCAGCCTGGCGGTCAACGATTCGACCGCCTACATGGCGGCCGGCCTGCAGGGCCTGGGCCTGATCCAGATGGCCAGCTACATGATCGAGCCGATGCTCGCGTCCGGACAGATGGAGCTGGCGCTGGAGGACTGGACCAGCACGCCGCTGCCGATCAACGTCGTGTATCCGCAAAACCGCCACCTGTCGGCCAAGGTCCGGGTGTTCGTCGAATGGATGGCGGACCTGTATGCGACCCATCCCCGCTTGCAACTGCAAACCAAAAAGGCCTGACATGCACAACATCGTTTTCCTCGACCGCGACAGCCTGCAGGCGCAGGTGCGGCGCCCGGCCTGCGCGCACGAATGGACCGACTACGCCGCCACCGGGAGCGCTGACGTGGCCGCACGGCTGCGCGGGGCGACCATCGCCATCACCAACAAGGTCGTCATCAGCGCGGCCGACATCGCGCAATTGCCTGGCTTGAAAATGATCGCCATTTCAGCCACAGGCACGAATAATGTCGACCTCGACGCCTGCCGCGCGCGCGGCATCGTGGTGTCGAACATCCGTAATTATTCGCTCGTGTCGGTGCCCGAGCATGTGTTCACGCTGATGCTGGCCCTGCGCCGCCAGCTGCGCGCCTATGCCGCCGATGTCGACGCGGGCCGGTGGCAGCAGTCGAATCGCTTTTGCCTGCTCGACCATCCGATCGCCGACCTGGCCGGCAGCCGGCTCGGCATCGTCGGCTATGGCGCGCTGGGACGCAAGGTGGCGCAGATTGGGCGCGCGTTCGGCATGCAGGTGTGCGTGACATCGCGCTCGCCGGCCAATGATCCCGGCGTCACCGAACTGCCGCTGGACGCCTTGCTGCGCACCTCGGACGTGGTGAGCCTGCACCTGCCGCTCGACGAACACACGCGCAACATGATCGGCGCGGCCGAACTGGCGAGCATGAAGCGCAGCGCATTGTTGATCAACACCGCGCGCGGCGGCCTGGTCGACGAAGCGGCGCTGGCGCAGGCCTTGAAGGATGGCGTGATCGGCGGCGCCGGCTTCGACGTGCTGACCAGGGAGCCGCCCGAGCCGGGCAACCCGCTGCTGCAGCCGCTGCCCAACTTCATCCTCACGCCGCACGTGGCGTGGGCCAGCGCGGGCGCGATGCAGACGCTGGCCGATATGCTGGTCGATAATATCGAAGCCTTCGCGGCAGGGGCGCCGCTCAACGTCGTCTAGCGCGGGCAGGTTTCCGGCAGCAGGATGCGGCGGTCCACATCGTTGACGTCGCGCAGGCCGCAAAAGGCCATCGTCAAATCGAGTTCGTTGCGGATGATGTCCAGGCATTTGGTCACGCCGGCCTCGCCCATCGCGCCCAGTCCGTACAGGAACGGCCGTCCGATGTAGACGCCCTTGGCGCCCAGCGCCAGCGCGCGGATCACGTCCTGGCCGCAGCGGATGCCGCCGTCCATGTGGACCTCGATCTGCTTGCCGACCGCGGCGACGATCGGCGGCAGCGCCTCGATGCTCGACTGCGCGCCATCGAGCTGGCGCCCGCCGTGGTTGGACACGATCAGCGCATCGGCGCCGGAGTTTAGGGCCAGGCGCGCATCGTCCGGATCCATGATGCCCTTGATGATCAACTTGCCGCCCCAGCGCTGCTTGATCCACTGCACGTCGTCCCACGACAGCGCCGGGTCGAACTGCTGCTGGGTCCAGGCCGACAGCGACGACATGTCCGACACATCCTTGGCGTGGCCGACGATATTGCCGAAGCCATGGCGGCGCGTGCGCAGCATGCCCAGGCCCCAGCGCGGCTTGGTCATCAGGTTGGCGATCGTGGCCAGCGTCATTTTGGGCGGCGCCGACAGGCCGTTACGGATGTCCTTGTGGCGCTGCCCAAGCACCTGCAGGTCGAGCGTGAGCACCAGCGCCGAGCAATTGGCGGCCTTGGCGCGGTCGATCAGGCGGTTGATGAAATCGCGGTCCTTCATCACGTACAGCTGGAACCAGAACGGCTTGCCGGTGTGCGCGGCCACGTCTTCGATCGAGCAGATGCTCATGGTCGAGAGCGTGAACGGCACGCCGAACCGTTCGGCGGCGCGCGCGGCCAGGATTTCGCCGTCGGCGTGCTGCATGCCGGTCAGGCCGGTGGGCGCAAGCGCGACCGGCATCGCCACCGCCTGCCCGACCATGGTCGAACGCAGCGTGCGATCGGCCAGGTTGACCGCCACGCGCTGGCGGAACTTGATCTTCGCGAAATCGTCGCTGTTGGCGCGGTAGGTCGATTCGGTCCAGGATCCGGCGTCGGCATAGTCGTAGAACATGCGCGGCACGCGCCGCTTGGCCAACTGGCGCAGGTCCTCGATCGTCGTGATGATGCTCATGCGCGCCTTTGGCGGAAGTGGGAGTGAAACCATTGTAGGGGAAATTGGTGCATTCAAGGCCTTGACCAATGCCGGCCGCGCCCCTACAATGCTGTCTCTTCGCGGATGGCAAGCTGTCCGCAGAAGGTAGCAACGGGGTTTTAGCGAAGGAGGCCAGAATATTTGCCCTTCCGAAAATAAAGCAAAGCTGCTATAATGCTGTTTTTCGCGGCTGTAGCTCAGTTGGATAGAGTACTTGGCTACGAACCAAGGGGTCGTGGGTTCAATTCCTGCCAGCCGCACCAAAATTCGTAAGACGAAAGGCCTGAAGAGCGATCTTCAGGCCTTTTTTCCTTGCCAAAACCGGGCTCAGACGGCCCGCCTGCCCCCGGCTTATTTGGCGAACCCGGCCACGGCGTCGAGCACGCGCGCATCCTTCAGTATCTTGCGGTGCCCGAGCCCTTCGGTGGCCAGCAGCTGCGCGCCCGGCACCGCGTCCGCATAGGCCTGGCCGTCGCCGAACGGGTTCATCGCGTCGTGGCGGTCGTGCACCACCAGCGTCGCCACGCCGATCCGCGCGCCCACCGCCGCCGCTTCGCACAGCGGCATCAGCATCGCTTCGCGCGCCTCGATGCGCGCCTGCATCGCCGCGCGGGTGCGCTCGGACAGGCCGAACACCTGCGCGAACAAGCGGGTAAACGCCGGCGGCGAGGCGGCCGGCGCCAGCAGCACCAGGCGCGCGATTCCCAGGCCGCGGCTGGCCGCGTACGCGGCCGCCGTGGCGCCCAGTGAATGGGCCACCAGCGCCCGCACCGGTTCGCCCTGCTGTGCCAGGCGGCTGCTGACATAGTCGATGGCGCGGGCAAATTGCGGCAGGCTGCTGCGTATGCCGCCACTGTGGCCATGGCCCGGCATTTCGACGATCAGCGGCCGCAGCCCGCGCGCGGCGAGCGCCTCGGCGAGCGGCCGCATCTGGCCCGCGTGGCCGCCCCAGCCGTGCACCAGCAGCACCACCGACGCGTTGTCCGGCCCCCATCGGCCATGTACGGCCAGACTGGCATCCTCGAACGGCCAGCTGTCGATGCGCCAGCCCTGCCCCGCCTGCGCGCCGCGCTGCAGCCACTTGGGCGGCAGCGGCGTCAGGAACAAGCGCCCGGCGGCGCGCACCGCCAGCGCCGGCCAGCAGCGCTGGGCCAGCCCCAGTCCGATGCGAACCAGGCCGACGCCGGGCAGGCTGCGGTACAGGGCGGTGGTCGATGCCAGCGTCGAACGGGGTGCCGCGGGGAGCTGCGGCAGCGCGGCCAAGGGTGGTTTGATGTCCATGCTGCCCTTCTAGAAAAAAATCATGGCGTCGTTATCCTGCGGCAAGCTGCGCGACAGGGTGTGCAGGGTCAGGCCCAGCCAGATGGCCGCGGCGGCGGCCGCGATCAGTGCGATGGCAATCATGTCGATTCCTTTCAACGCGCGGCAGTGCGCAATGGGGCCATTATGGGCAGCGCGATCCGGGCCAGCCAGTGGCGGAATCGACAAAAATATGATCTAATCGGTCAAATGAATCCACCGCTGACCACCTTCCACATCGGCATACTCGTGTTTCCCGGCTGCCTGCAAAGCTGCGCGGTGGCGCCGATGGACGTGCTGAACATTGCCAACACGATGGTGCTGTTCCGCCCCGCCGCCGAGCACCTGCGCTTCGAGGTCCACTGGATCGGCGCGCGCGGCGAGTTCGTCACGACCGGCGCCGGCCTGCGCTTTCCGACCGTGCCCATGGACCAGCGTATCGATGCGCTGATCGTGCCCGGGGTCGAGCATGACAACCTGGACCACCTGGCGCAGGTTCTCAAGCAGCTGGCGCCGGAGCAGGAGCTGATACGCCAGTTTGCGCAGAGCGGCCGCCTGCTCGCGTCGAACTGCTCAAGCACTTTCCTGGTCGCGCGCACGGGCCTGCTCGATGGCCGGCGCGCCACCACCAGCTGGTGGCTGAACGCGAAATTCCGCAAGCTGTTCCCCGCCGTGCAGCTCGACACCGAGGCCCTGATCGTGCACGACGGGCCGTTCCTGTCGTCCGGCGGCGTGACCGCCTACATCGATATGGCGCTGTGGCTGGTGACCCATTTCGCCAGCGAGGAGCTGCGCCAGATTACGGCCAAGATGCTGGTGGCCGACAGCAACCGCTCCAGCCAGAGTCCGTACGTGGCGGCCGCCGTCGCCCAGGGCAATGGCCACGCGATGATCGAACGGGCGCGCCGCTGGCTCAACGCGCACATGGACCAGGACTGGAACATGGCGCAGCTGTCCGAACACTGCCACACCAGCGCGCGCACGCTGCTGCGCCGCTTCCAGAAGGCGGTCGGCCTGAGCCCGATCCAGTACACCCAGCAATTGCGGGTCGAACGCGCCAAGAGCCTGCTGGAGTCGTCGATGCTGTCGCTCGAGGACATCACCGCCCGCTGCGGTTATGAAAACGTGTCGACTTTCAGCAAGGTGTTCAAGCGCTGGACCGATGTCACGCCGCGCGAATACCGCAGCCGCTTCGGCCTGCGCAGCTAGCCGCTTGGCGGAACCGGCAACTGCTGCTATAATCTGGCTCGTCGCGGCTGTAGCTCAGTTGGATAGAGTACTTGGCTACGAACCAAGGGGTCGTGGGTTCAATTCCTGCCAGCCGCACCAACCATTCGTAAGACGAAAGGCCTGAAGAGCGATCTTCAGGCCTTTTTTCTTGTGTCAGTCAGCTCCGTGCGCGAGCCGCGTCGATCAGGCCG
>JANYGW010000137.1 GCA_025359245.1 Massilia sp. | reverse complement strand
AGCATGGTCCGCATGGGTCCCCGCTTTCGCGAGGACGACCGCGTTTGAGGCATATGGATGCGCTACGTGCACGATTCCTGTTCTTTTTGTAATCCCTCCAATCGATTTGTAAAGTTATGCAAGCTTATGTTGCACAACCTTGCGACCCGCATCCGCGTGCTGCTCGCGGCACGTAAAGAAGTGTAAGCACGGCGCTGCCGACTTCACGACATTCCCCATTCAATTCAACGACTTGCGATATCGCCACCGGCCTGCCTGCCGGTGCTGGTGTCACAAAGTATCGGCTGTTAGCATGAATTTTCTCGCAACATTCATCGCTTCCAAGGACCGCACATGCACGTCGTTTCCCTCCTGCGCCAGGTAGACCCGACCATGGCACGCAAGATACTGCTCGTCGACGACGACCAAAAGACCCGGGTGCTGCTCAAGGCCTACCTTGAAAAGAACCAGTACGAAGTGATCCTGTCGCACGACGGCGCCAGCTTTTTGGCCGAGCTGCGCAGCCATGCCGAGCAGCTGTCGCTGGTGATCCTCGACGTAATGCCGCCCGATACCGACGGCTTCGCGCTGTGCAAGATCGTGCGCAAGCAGTCCAATCAACGCGAGCCGGAACTAGCCCTGGCGCAGGCCGGCGGGCAGCATCGACTCCAGCGTGACGAGCGCACTTTGCGCCAGCGCCTGCGGGGCGATCGGCTGCACCGGCACGTAGGCCCGGTTCAGGCTGACGAAGAAACGCGTGCCGCCCATCTCGCGAATCAGCGAGGGCTGCTTGCCGTCGTCGTTCAGGCGCAAGCGCATGCGGCTGACCTGGACGTCGCCAGCCTGTTCGAACCGTATGTGCGGCTGGCGCACGGGCGCGCGCGCAACGACGGCGGCATGGGACTGGGGCTGGGCATCGCCAGCGGCGTGATCGAAGGCCACGGCGGCGAGCTGCGCCTGGCCAACCACCGCGCAGGCGGCCTGAACGCCGTATTCCGCCTGCCCGCCTAGCACCGGGGTCAGACCTCGATTAAAAAATGTTTTTTAATTGAGGTCTGACCCCGGTTTTGACGGGTTTGATGTTTTGGCAAGTCGTTGTTGGCGTGCACAGCGTGGCCGATTTGCGCCTCTTTCCTTGCGAACGACAGTACAATCATCACATCGTTGCCATAGCGCACTGCATTTTCGATGGTGGGACGGTTGATGATCTTCAGGCCCGGGTTCTGGCGGTGGTCGAGGGCATGGTCGGCGCTGGCCCGGGCCGCCGTGCTCGCGCTTGCCTTGGGCGCGTGTCCGGCCGCGCACGCGCTCGAAAAGGTCACGCTGCAGCTGAAGCACACCCACCAGTTCCAGTTCGCCGGCTATTACGCCGCGCTCGAGAAGGGCTATTACCGCGACGCCGGCCTGGACGTGCGCATCGTCGAGAGCAGCGACGGCGCCGAGCCGGAACGGCGCGTCATCGATGGCCGCGCCGAATATGGCGTGGGCAGCAGCAGCCTGCTGCTGGCACGCCTGGCCGGCAAGCCGCTGGTGGTGCTGGGCGTCGTGCTGCAGCATTCGCCGTATGTGCTGCTGGTGCGCCAGCGCAACGGCTCGCCCGATATCGCCGACCTCAAGGGCAAGCGCGTCATGATCGGTTCGCTCACCGATGAACTGACCCAGGCCGACGAGCTGATCGCCTACCTGACCCGCGAGGGCATCCCGGTGAGCAGCCTGGTGCGGGTCGAGCATACCTTCAATCCGGACGACCTGGTCAAGGGCAAGGTCGACGCGATGTCCTCATATGTCACCAACGAACCGGATTACCTGGACCGCATCGGCTTCCTGTACGACGTCTACAGCCCGCGCGCGGCCGGCATCGATTTTTACGGCGACAACCTGTTCACCAGCGAGAAGGAAATCCGCGACAATCCGGCCCGCGTCAAGGCCTTCCGCAGCGCCAGCATGAAAGGCTGGGCTTACGCGATGGCCAACCAGGAGGAAATCGCCGACCTGATCATCGCCAAGTACACCCAGCGCCACGACCGCCAGCACCTGCTGTTCGAGGCGCGCCAGATGGTGGCGCTGGTGCAGCCGGTACTGGTCGAAATCGGCTACATGAACCCGGACCGCTGGCGCCACATCGCCGACATCTACGCCGACCTGGGCATGCTGCCGCGCGGCGCCAACTTCGACGGCTTCCTGTACAACACCGACCCCGAGTCGACCAACCTCACCTGGCTGTACCGGGTGCTGCTGGGCGCCACCGTCCTGCTGTTCGGCGGCGCCGCCGTGCACGTGTCGCTGCTGGCGCGCGAGCGCCGCCGCGCCGAGGAAACCATCCGCAAGGGCGAACTGCGCTTTCGCACCATGTTCGAAGCGGCGCCGATGGGCATCGCGCTGATCGATTCGAACAGCGGCGAATTCAGGGACATCAATCCGCGCTATGCCGAGATCGCCGGGCGCAGCTTCGCCGAGATCAGGCGCAGCCACTGGAGCGACATCACCCATCCGGACGATATCGTCAAGGAGCTCGACCAGCTGGCCGCGCTCAATGCCAGCGCCATCCCCGGCTTCAAGACCACCAAGCGCCTGATGCGTCCGGACGGCTCGGTGGTGTGGATCGACATGTCGATCGCCAGGATCGACACCGAGTCGGGCGTCCAGCCGCTGCACTTGTGCATGATCGAGGACGTGACCGAGAAGAAGAAATCGGAAGCGCTGATCTGGCAGCAGGCGAACTTCGACACGCTGACCCAGCTGCCCAACCGGCGCATGTTCCACGACCGCCTCGAGCACGACATCGTCAAGAGCCGGCGCGACGGGCGCCGCATCGCGATCCTGTTCATCGACCTCGATCACTTCAAGGAAATCAACGACACGCTCGGGCACCACCAGGGCGACATCCTGCTGGTCGACGCGGCGCGCCGCATCCGTTCCTGCGTGCGCGAGGCGGACACGGTGGCGCGCCTGGGCGGCGACGAGTTCACCGTGATCCTGTCCCAGCTCGACGAGGTCGAGCCGGTCGATGCGATCGCCCAGAAGATCCTGGCCGTGCTGCAGGCCCCGTTCGAGCTGGGCGAGGAGCAGGCCTTCGTCTCGGCCAGCATCGGCATCACGCTGTACCCGGACGATGCGCAGGGTATCGACAACCTGCTCAAGAATGCCGACCAGGCCATGTATGCGGCCAAGGGCGCGGGCCGCAACCGCTTCAGCTACTTCACGCCGGCGCTGCAGATCGCCGCGCTGACCCGCATGCGCATGACGAACGATCTGCGCAGCGCGCTCAAGGGCGACCAGCTGCGCGTCTACTTCCAGCCGATCGTCCATCTGAAGACCGGCAAGATCCACAAGGCCGAGGCGCTGATCCGCTGGCAGCATCCGCAGCGCGGCCTGGTCAGCCCGCTGGAATTCATCCCGCTGGCCGAGGCGAGCGGCCTGATTATCGATATCGGCGAGTGGGTGTTCAAGGAATCGGCGCGCTGGGCCAAGCTGTGGCGCGCCGAGCACGATGCGCGCTTCCAGGTCAGCGTCAACCAGTCGCCGCTCGAGTTCCAGCGCGAGGGCAAGGGCTACGAAACCTGGTTCGAGCACCTGGCCGGGATCGGCCTGGCCGGCCAGTCGGTGGTGGTCGAGATCACCGAGGGCCTGCTGCTGGACGCGTCGACCGGCGTCACCGACAAGCTGCTGGCGCTGCGCGACGCCGGCATCCAGGTGGCGCTCGACGATTTCGGCACCGGCTATTCGTCGCTGTCGTACCTGAAGAAATTCGACATCGACTACCTGAAGATCGACCGCTCGTTCACGCGCAACCTGGCGCCCGATTCGAGCGACATGGCCTTGTCCGAGGCGATCATCGTGATGGCCCACAAGCTCGGCCTGCGCGTGATCGCCGAGGGCGTCGAGACGCGCGAACAGTGCGACTTGCTGACCGCGGCGGGCTGCGATTACGGCCAGGGCTATTTGTTCGCGCGCCCGATGCCGGGCCCCGAATTCGACGCCCTGTTGCGCGCGCAGAAGCAGCTGGCCTAGGTCCGGCGGACGGGCCGCTTAGTGGGGTTTACCTAAATCGCCGCAGCTGCCTATACATATCTTATTTGCTGCCACAATTCCGTGTAATATGGTGCACAAAAGTAATTTCTATTGCCTATAGTGCACAATATGACGCTTCGACATGAACGTCATTCATCAGGAACATGCAGTGATTGATATTAAGACGTTCATGCTGGTGCTGGCGATCGGCAACATGGCGTTCGCCGTGCTGATCGCCGGCTATGCGCGCTCGGGGCCGGTGAACCCTGCCATGCAGATGTGGCAGTGGGCCAAGCTGGTCCAGGGCTTCGCGCACTTGCTGGGCTGGCTGCGGCCCGACTGGCCGACCCCATGGCTGTCGATCGCCGCCAACTCGACGCTGATCGTCGGCGTGATGTTCGAGGCGGCCGCATATTGCACCTTCTTCGGTTTCGCGCGCTGGCAGCGCATCATGTATCCGGCCGGCGCGCTGGCGCTGCTGGCCTACAACGCCGCCCATTTCTATGATGCCTCGGCCCCGACGCGCGCGGTCGTGATGTCAGTGATCATCGCCGGCTTCAGCGGGGCCATGGCGGTCGCGCTGCTGCGGCGCCGGAATGGCAATTCGACGCTGCAGCGCATTATTGGCTTCAACAACCTGATCTTTTTTTGCGCAATGGGCTTGCGCGCCTACACCGGCGTCGCGCACGGCGTGCTGACCGTGTTCTCGACCGGCGCGGTGCAGACCTTCACCTACCTGACCGGCTACATCCTGATGATCGTCAACGGCTTCGGCTTCCTGTTGCTGTGCAAGGAGAAGGACGACCGCAAGATGGAGCTGCTGGCCACCATCGACAGCCTGACCGGGCTGGCCAACCGGCGCGCTTTCTTCGCGCTGACCGCCAGCGCGCGCATGCTGGCCTCGCGTCAGCGCCATCCGGTTTCGCTGATGATGCTCGACCTCGACCACTTCAAGTCGATCAACGACCGTTACGGCCATGCGGTGGGCGACCAGGCCCTGTGCGCGTTCGCGCAGGCAGCGCTGGGCGCGCTGCGCGAACCGGATATCCTGGGACGCCTGGGCGGCGAAGAATTCGCGGTGGCGCTGCCGGGTACCGACCTGGCCGGCGCGGTGCAGGCGGCCGAACGGGTGCGCGTGGCGGTGAAGGCGGCGCTGGTACCCGGCTGCGACAGCGAACATGCGCTGACGGTCAGCATCGGGGTGCTGCTGATCGACAGCGACGAGGACATCAACGCGGCGCTGGCGCGCGCCGACCGCGCCCTGTACGCGGCCAAGAGCACGGGACGCGACCGCGTGATCGTCGGCGACCCGGTGCGCATGCGCGCCTAGCCCGGCTTCAGGGCAGGTCGAGCGTGGCCGCCAGCGGCAACTGCGGATCGAGGTGGCTGGTCAGCACGATGCAGCAGTCGCGCGATGCCGCGCGGCTGGCGAGCTGCGCGCGCAGGTAGTCGACGGCAGCCGTATCGAGGCCGTTGAACGGCTCGTCGACCAGCAGCAGGCGCACCGGCAGCGCCAACGCCAGCGCCAGCTGAACCTTCTTGTGCTGGCCCAGCGACAGCGTCGACAAACGCTGCATCAGCACCTCGGAAATACCGAAGCCGGCCAGCTGCGCATCGACCAGCGCCGGCTGCGCATCCGGATACAGCGCCATGTGGATATCGAGGAATTCCTGCACCGTCAGCCACGGCAGCTCGGGCACATCGCCGCCGCAAAAGTAGCTGGCCAGCCGGTAGGCTAGCGGCGCGCCGGCGCAATCGACGCCGCCCAGGCTGATGCTGCCCGCCTGCGGCACCAGCGCGCCGGCGATCAAGCGCAGCAGCGTGGTCTTGCCCTTGCCGTTGGGGCCGCGCAGCCAGCTGATGCCCGGCTCCAGCGTGGCCGAAAAATCGTTGAAGACAAGATGGGTATCGAATCGAAATCCGAGCGACGCGACTCGCAATACCGGTGTTATTTCCATAGCTCGCTTCCGACTGCGGTTAACAAGAGAATTTGGACGACGACCAGGCCGACCCGGAAGCGTTCGTTGCTGACCGGCGTGGCCACCAGCAGCAGCGGCGCCGCGCAGCCCAGAATCAGGTAGACCTGGCCGGCAGTGCGGCCCCACACGCCGTGCGCGGCGCCGAGCACGAAGACCAGCAGCAGCACCAGCAGCGCCGGCAGCGCCGAAAACAGGCGCGCGAAGGCGAACAGGCCGGCCGCGCGCAGCGGCCAGGCCGCCATGATGGGCCGCAGCAGCGCGACCTGCTCGCGCACCGCCTTGTCGCCGCGGTCGGTCAGCAGCACCATCAGCGCGCCGCAGGCCAGCGCCAGCAGGGCGCGCATGAAGGCCGATGGCGCTTGCATCCAGCAGGCGGCGCTGGCCAGCGCCGCGCCCAGCAGCACGCTCTGCTGCCAGCCGACGACATTCTCGGCGCGCCAGTAGGGTAGCCAGAACAGCCGGTGCCACAGCAGCAGCGCGCGCGGCTCAACGCGCTTGGGAAAATAGGGACGCGCCTGCGCAGCGTGCGCATGGCGCCAGGCGGGGCCGGCCACGCGGCGCGAGCGCAGCGCCAGCACCGCGATCGCACAGCACCAGGTCAATAGCAACGAAAACACGGTCGCCACCAACCCTGCGGCTGGATGCATCCAGGCCGCATGCTGGTACAGCAGGATGGCCGCCGACGTCGCATACAGCATGGCCAGCGGACCGACCAGCATGCCCGCAACGACGGCATCGGCGCGCAACTGGACGCGCGCCGGTATCGGCAGCCGGTGCGCCCAGCGCACCACGTCGGCCGGCAGCACGCGCTTGCGCAGCAGCGCCACCGGGATCGTCATGGCGACGGCGTGGAGCAGCAGCAGGCCGGCAGCTTCGAGCGGCGGCAGCGACATTGCATACATGGGAGGAAAGGCGGACAAGGCGGCCAGGCCGATCAGCACATTGGCGCCGGCCAGCAGCAGGATCTCGGCCGAGCTTTTCAGGCTGGCGGCGAACTGGCGCAAGCCGTGCCGGGCGAGGTGAAAGCGAAACGTGACGTAGGCGTGGCCCAAGCGGATTCCGATGCGAAACGAGAATAGAAAAAGGGCCCGACGAATCGGGCCCTTCTCTTTATGCAGGCGGAGCGGACGGGACTCGCCTACATGCTGCAGGCCGCGGAATCCCTTGCAGGGGATTCCCTTCGATTCCCAATCCGTGTTTCCCGCAGGGGAAACACTCCTTACTACTATATGCTGGCGGAGCGGACGGGACTCGAACCCGCGACCCCCGACGTGACAGGCCGGTATTCTAACCAACTGAACTACCACTCCGTGTTACTCTGATCGGTACTGCTGATCATGATGCCAGGTCTCTGTTCTGGTGGGCGCTGAGAGGCTCGAACTCCCGACCTAAGCCTTGTAAGGGCTCCGCTCTACCAACTGAGCTAAGCGCCCGCACACTTCTATTCAGAGACTGCATCCGACGTTTGTCACCACGTCTGAAGAGGCCGAATAATACATCATTTTTTTTGAAGTGCGCAAGGGCTTTTGCGAAAAAAGGCAAAAACCGGCATGAAAACTTGCCTTTTTATTCCTTGATTCCCCATTGCGACAGCATCCACGCCATGTTGAAGGCGCTCTCCTGGATCGCGTTGAATCGGCCCGAGGCGCCGCCGTGGCCGGCCCCCATGTTCGTCTTGAGCAGCAGCATATTGCTGTCGGTCTTATACGCGCGCAGCTTGGCCACATACTTGGCCGGCTCCCAGTACATCACCTGGCTGTCGTTCAGGCCCGTGGTGACCAGCATCGCCGGATAAGCCTTGCGCGCGATATTGTCGTACGGCGAATAGCTGCGCATGTAGTCGTAGGCCGCCTTCTCGTTTGGATTGCCCCATTCGAGGTATTCGCCGGTCGTCAGCGGCAGCGTCGCATCCATCATCGTGTTCATCACGTCGACGAACGGCACGGCCGCGTGCACCGCGTGGAACAGGTCGGGCCGCATGTTGACCACGGCACCCATCAGCAGCCCGCCGGCGCTGCCGCCCTGGATAATCAGGTGCTCCGGGCTAGTCCACTTTTGCTTGACCAGGAATTCGGCGCTGTCGATGAAATCGTTGAAGGTGTTTTTCTTCTTCATCAGCATGCCGTCGTCATGCCACGCTTCGCCCATGTCGGTGCCGCCGCGGATATGCGCCTGCACATAGATCACGCCGCGTTCGAGCAGGCTGATGCGGCTGACCGAGAAAGTCGCCTCGGTCGAGATCCCGTACGAGCCGTACGAATACAGCAGCAGCGGCGCGCTGCCGTCGAACTTGACGCCCTTCTTGTACACGGCCCACAGCGGCACCTTGACGCCGTCGCGCGCGGTGGCCCACAGGCGGCGGCTTTCGTAGCGCGCGGCGTCGTAGCCGCCGACCACTTCCTGGCGTTTGAGCACGGTGCGTTCGCCGCTGCCCATGTCGACATCGAGCGTGGTGGGCGGCGTGACCGGCGACTGGTACGACAGGCGCAGCCGGGTCGAGGTGAATTCCGGCGTGCCGGCGCTGCGCGCCAGGTAGACCGGATCGTCGAACTTGACCGATTTCCAGGTCTTCTTCTTGAAGTCGTAGATGCGCATGCGGGTCAGGGCCAGGGTCTTCTCGCTGACGACCATGTAGTCCTGGAATACCTCGAGATTGTTGATCAGGACAGCCTTGTCATGCTTGACCACTTCCTTCCAGTTTTTTTCCTCCGGATGGGCCAGCGGCGCGCGCACCAGGCGGAAGTTCTTGGCGTTCTTGTTGGTGACGATGAACAGTTCGTCGTTGCGCGTTTCGACGCTGTAGCGGTGCCCCGTGCTGCGGCCCAGCGAACGGAACGCGGCGCCCGGCTGGTCGGCCGCCAGCAGGCGCACCTCGCTGGTGTCGGTCGCATTGATATCGAGCTCGATGAATTTCTGGTCGCGCGTATTGCCGACGCCAAGGCTGAACTGCTCGACCTTCTCGTTGTACACCTCGACCGGCGCGCTGCCCAGCGCCAGGCGGAACAAACGGTCCGAGCGCTTGGTGGTTGCATCTTCCTGGACGAAGAAAATGGTCTTGTTGTCGGCCGCCCACGCCAGCGTCGTCACGCGCGGCGCGCTGTCGGCCAGCAGCTTGCCGGTCTTCAGGTCCTTGACGTGCATCTCGTACTGGCGGTAGCCGGTGGTGTCGGTCGAATACAGCAGCAGGGAATTGTCGGGACTGACCGCGAAGGCGCCGACGGCGAAGAACTTCTGGCCGGCGGCCAGCGCGTTCTGGTCCAGCAGGATTTCTTCAGGAGCTTTCTCGTCGTACGCCATGCGCGTGTCGGCGTGGCGGCGCGCATTGATCGGGTATTGCTTGCCGGCCTCGAAGCGGGTGTAATAAAAATAGTCGCCGCGCCGGGTCGGGACCGACAGGTCGACTTCCTGCATGCGGCCCTTGATCTCCGCATACAGCTTGTCGGCGAGCGGCTTGATGTCGGCGGTCATGGCCTCGGTGTACGCGTTCTCCGCGTTCAGGTGGGCGATGACTTCGGGCTGCTCCTTCTTGTGCATCCAGCGGTAATCGTCGCTGACGACTTCGCCGTGGCGCGTTTCGGACCATGCGGTCTTGGCCGCGACTGGCGGGATGGGCGTGCTGGTGGCGGATGCCGCCATGCCGGCCTGGCTGCTCATCGCGAGCACCATCGACGCCAGCAGGATAGAGGTTTTTTGGTGGGACACATACGCTCCGTTGAATAAAATTGTGTCAATATCATAGGGCTAGCGCGTGCAAAAAGGTAAAAAATCGATGTCACATACATATCATGAGCGCGCTTTCCTGACCGCGCTGTTCGACGCCGCCGTCAGCGCAGTCGACCCGCTGGCGATCATCAAGGCGCACCTGCCGGCGCCGCCGAAGGGACGCACCATCGTGATTGGCGCGGGCAAGGCGGCGGCGCGCATGGCCCAGGGTGTCGAGCAGCACTGGCAGGGTGACTTGAGCGGGCTGGTGGTGACGCGCTACGGCCACGGCGCGCCGACCCGGCGCATCGAAGTGATCGAAGCGGGACACCCGGTGCCGGACGACGCCAGCGCGCAGGCGGCCGCGCGCATGTTCGCGCTGGTGCAGGGCCTGGGCGCGGACGACCTGGTGCTGTGCCTGATGTCGGGCGGCGCCTCGGCCTTGCTGTCGCAGCCCGCGCCCGGCATCACGATGGACGAAAAGCGCGCGCTCTTCCGCCAGCTGCTCGCCAGCGGCGCGCCGATCGGCGAGATGAACTGCGTGCGGCGGCACCTGTCGGCCATCAAGGGCGGCCGGCTGGCGCTGGCCTGCTGGCCGGCGCGGGTGGTCACGCTGGTGGTGTCGGACGTGCCCGGCGACGACCCGGCCGTGGTGGGATCGGGGCCGACCGTCGCCGATGGCAGCAGCGCGGCCGACGCGCTGGCGATCCTGGCCAGGTACGGCATCGCGGTGTCCGACGCGGTGCGCGCGGTGCTGGCCGATCGCGCGCTGGCGGCGCCGCGGCCGGACCATCCGCATTTGCAGCGCAACGAAGCGCGCGTCATCGCCACCGGCCAGACCGCGCTCGACGCGGCGGCGGCGGCGGCGCGCGCGGCCGGCATCACACCGCTGATCCTGAGCAGCAGCATGGAAGGCGAAGCGCGCGACGTGGCGCAGGTCCACGCCGGCATCGCGCGCCAGGTGCGCCTGCATGGGCAGCCCTTGGCGCCGCCATGCGTGATTCTGTCGGGCGGCGAGACCACGGTGACGGTGCGCGGGCGCGGGCGCGGCGGGCGCAATGCCGAATTCCTGCTGGCGCTGGGCGTTGCGCTGCAGGGCATGGCGGGCGTGTACGCGATCGCCTGCGACACCGACGGCATCGACGGCACCGAAGACAACGCAGGCGCGCTGCTGGCGCCGGACACGCTGGCGCGCGCGCTCAGCGCCGGCCTGGACGCGCGCGCTCTGCTGGCCGACAACGACGGCTACCGCTTCTTCTCCGGCCTGGGCGACCTGGTCGTGACCGGCCCGACCCGCACCAATGTCAACGACTTCCGCGCCATCCTCATTGCCTGAATCTCGCCCTGACGGTCTGCTTTCGAATACAGCCTCATGCCACTGGCCGTGCCGCATGCACAGGCGATTGCTATGCCTTGCGATCGTCGCGTTAACAAAACGACAGAAGATGTTCAAAATTAAACTGAATATCACCACGCTTTAGTTTGGCTTTCCTGTAAAAACACCGAATTAACTAGTTTTCTATGACAGACAAACGTTGAGACTGTTGCTAAACCACCGAATCGATCAGGAAAAATATGTACGACAACTCGTTTTGATTTACTCTTCACAACTCGCGTCAAACGGCGCGTTCTGCTGCAGCCAAAGCCGGGGAAAAGTGAATTTTCTTGCAACAGCACAGGCAACGCCATCCATCGGCGGCAAAGGCAGGCACGCCAGAGTTGCGCAAGGCAAGGGCAAACGGAAAAACGGTCATGCTTTCCGACCGCAAGATAGTTAAATATAAGGACGCCATGGCTACGGCCAGAGGCACCGCAGCCGTACCGGCCCCGGGGCAGGTCACCGACATTTTCAGGATGATCTGCCCCCGGGTGCAGTGGAATAAAAAAAGGGACAAGTGGATCGCACTTGTCCCTTTTGCGTTCGGCGCTGGGTGGGCGCTTATTCGTAGGCCCCCAGGCGCCGCTGTTCGTCGGCGCTGAAGTACTTGTCGCGCAAGGTTTGCAGGGCGCCGCCGGCGCCCGCCGGCATGCCGGCGCGCTCGGCCAGGTAGGCCTTGATCCGGCCTTTCCAGTCCGCTTCTTCGCGGTCCAGGTCGGCCAGCCGGGTCGCCGCTTCCGTCGTGAAGGCGGCCGCGCGCAGGCGGTACACCTGGTCGTCGCTGGCGCCTTGCGCGCGCAGCTTGGCCACGTTTTCTTCGGTCCGGATGACCCTGGTCGGGGCTTCCCTTTCCTCGCGCATCGCCGGCGACAGTTTGCCGTCCAGCGCGGCCAGCTTGTCGGCCCTTTGCGCAGCCGTCAGCGCCGGGTCGGCGCTGACATCCATGCGCGCCAGCGCGTCCAGGTCGTAGGCGTCGCTAAAGCCGAACAGGCCGCTGATTTCGGCCGGCGTGAAATACGCCTGGCGCAGTTTCTGCATCGCCTGCAAGCGTGCGCGCGCCGCCCCGGCCAGGCTGGCGCCCGGCGTGGGCGCCTGGTCGATCCCGACCAATGCCCGCTTGTAGTCGAGGTAGCTGGCCAGCAGGCGTTTCGCTTGCGCGGCCGGACCGGGCTTGAGGCGCCGCTCCAGTTCGCGTTCGATCTCGCTGCGGATCGCGGCCAGATCTTTCTCGCCCAGGCCGGCCAGGTAGTAGTCGAACAGGTGCCCCAGTTCGGCGTCGACCACCAGCTGGCCGTCAGGGTTGAGCGTGAGCTCGCCGTCGGGCCGGGTGCCTTCCATCGACCGCACGAACGCAAACGGATCGGCCTGCGGCGGCGCGGCCTTCGCCGGCGCGCCCTCGTGCTGCGAGAACGCGCCGTATAGCACGGCGAGCACCAGCGCGCCGGCCCCCAGCTTCATCATGGTGTGCGATGCGGCCATGGGGCGCCCCTTACAGGCCGAGCGATTGCAGGCGGTTGGCCTGCTGGCGGAACACGGTCACCGGGCTGGTCTCGAACAGGTTGACGATGCCGACCAGCTGGTTGACTTCATCGAGGTGGTTCATGCCATAGTCGTCGCGGATGGTGCGCCCCAGATGGCTCTTGCAGCTGGCGACCAGGCCGTCGTTCTTTTCGCCGAAGGCCAGGCCGGTGGCCAGCATGAACGGGTCGGCGATGTCGAACGCATTGGTCCAGGTCTGGCCGCCGCTCCACGAAAAGTACGACACGCCGTTGACGACGTAGGCGCCTTCGCCGCAGGCCGAGGTCGGCAAGCCTTCGGGATGCTTGCTGTTGAACAAGGCCGTGCCGGCGGTGCTCAGCGAGACCAGCGCGGCGTGGCCGTCTTGTGCGTTACCGGCGTTGCCGGACAGGAAGCTGATCAGCGAGGCGACCGCGTTGACCAGGGTGCTCGACACGCCCGGCGCCAGGCCCAGCGCGATGTCGGCCACTTTCGAGCCCTTGTTGACGCCGGCCACCGAGCTGACCGAGGCGATCAGGTCGGGACGGACCGAGGCGACGTAGCGGCTGGTTGGTCCGCCATGGCTGTGGCCGATCAGGTTGACCTTGCCCTTGCCGGTGGCGGCGATGATTTGCTTCACCTGGGTGAGCAGCTGTTCGCCGCGCACTTCGGTGCTGTTGGCGGCCGACACGTTGGTGATGTAGACGGCCGCGCCGCCGCTGCGCAGCGCGGACGGAATGCCGTAGAAATATTCGACCGGTCCGAGGCTGTCGAAGCCGAGCAGTCCGTGCACCAGCACGATCGGATATTTGGTCTGGGTGTAGCCCAGGGCCCAGGATGGGGCGGGTGCGGCGATCACAGCGATCAGTACAGCGGCCATGCACTTCCAAAAGCGATTCTTCATGTTGTCTCCGTTATGGTGTGAAGTAAGTCGACTTGCTGGAACTGAAGTTGTGCAGTTCGAGCCGCACAGTCCTTCCTGTTACCGAGTTCACCAGATGTGTTCCGCTCCTGACGGCCTGGGGTATTGTTTTTCAAATTAGAGCGAGCGCTCGGTTTTTTGAATTTAGCATCATCTTGCGGAAAACGCATGACGCGCTGCAACAAGAACGGGGCTTCTTTTCCTTAATGAATTGTTATGTGGTTTTAAAGAGATATAATCGTTCCCGACACCAACTCAACGATGACGCGAGCGAACTATGGGAAGTGTGTCCAGCCGTTTCGACTTTGAACAGTTCCAGAAGATGACGCCACTCAATGGCGACACCATCTGGACCTATCTGGTCGACCGCCACGCAGAGCGGATCGGAGTCAAGCGCCGCAAGCCGGCCCTTGAAAATATGGAAAAGATTTTCGGCGCCACGTTCCGGCTGGCCAACGAGGTCGGCTTCCGGGCCATGAGCTTGCGCGACCTGTGCCGCGAGACCGGCCTGTCGATGGGCGGGCTGTACGGCTACATCGAGGGCAAGGACCAGCTGGCCGAAATGATCGAGGACGTGGTGCGCCACGCGACCTATGAGATGCCGCGCATGTTCGCCCACATTGAGGCGCCGCTCGAGCGGCTCGAGTCGCTGGTGCGCGGCACCATCTACCTGTCCGAGATCCTGCAGCCGTGGTTCTATTTCGTGTACATGGATTCGCGCGTGCTCAAGTTCGAGCAGCGCGGCATGGCCAAGAATTCGGAGCTGTCGGTGCAAACCCATATCGCCGGCATCCTCGACGAGCTGAAACCGGCGCCCAAGGGCGACACCACCTTGCTGGCGGCCCATATCATGGCCATGTTCCAGGACTGGTACGTGAAACCGTGGAAATACCGGGCCGCCAAGGTGCATGTCGACGATTTCGCCGACAGCGTGCTGCTGTTCCTGCGCAGCCACCTGACCTGAGCCGGACTGGCACACTTGCAACATTCGCGGGAGTAGTGAATACTGTATGCAATTACAGTAGTTTCCCAGCCAAGTGAACGCGCCAGCCCGAAAAATCATCCATTGCGATTGCGACTGTTTCTACGCCGCCGTTGAAATGCGCGACAACCCCGCGCTGCGCGACCTGCCGGTCGCGGTCGGCGGCCGGCCCGACCAGCGCGGGGTTGTCGCCACCTGCAACTACGAGGCGCGCCGCTACGGCATCCACTCGGCCATGGCCACGGCGCAGGCGCTGAAACTGTGTCCGCATCTGGTGGTGCTGCCGCCGGCCATGGAAAAATACCGGATCGCCTCGCGCCAGATCCTGGCCATCTACGGCCACTACACCGAGCTGGTCGAACCGCTGTCGCTCGACGAGGCTTACCTGGACGTGACCGACTCGCCCCATTGCAAGGGCAGCGCTACCTTGATCGCCCAGGAGATTCGCCAGCGCATCTTCGACACGGTCGGCATCACCGCCTCGGCCGGCGTGGCACCCAACAAGTTCGTGGCCAAGATCGCCAGCGACTGGAACAAGCCGGACGGCCTGCACCTGGTCCGTCCGGCCGAGGTCGACGCCTTCGTGGCCGCGCTGCCGGTCAAGAAGCTGTTCGGCGTGGGCAAGGTCACCGCCGCCAAGCTCAACAAGCTGGGCGCCGACACCTGCGCCGACCTGCGCAGCTGGACCTTGCTCGAGCTGCAGCACCATTTCGGCCAGTTCGGCACCCGGCTGCACGGCCTGTGCCGCGGCATCGACAACCGGGCCGTGTCGAATGCGCACGAACGCAAGTCCGTGAGCGTCGAGGAAACCTACACCCCCGACGTGCCCGACCTGCCGGCCTGCCTGGCGCTGCTGCCGGAATTGTTCGCCAACCTGAATGCGCGCATCAAGCGCTGCGGCGCCGAAAAGCAGGTGCAAAAGTTGTACGTCAAGCTGCGCTTTTCGAACTTCCAGCAGACCACGGTGGAATGTGTGGGAAGCGCGCCACACATGGCGCAGTTCGAAAAATTGATGGAAACCGGCTTCTCGCGGGGCAAGCAGGCGGTGCGGCTGCTGGGCGTGGGGGTGCGGCTGGGCGAGGGCGAAAACCTCGAGCAGCTGAGCCTGTTCGCCGACGCGACCGTGTAAAATATCGTTCTCACGGAAATACTGACTGAAACAAGGCAAACGCACATGTGGTTTAAGAATCTTCAGATTTATCGCCTGCCCGCACCATGGGCCTTTACCCCGGAACAACTCGAAGCGGCGCTGGCGCCCCAGAGCTTTGTTCCCGCCAACAGCAATGAACTGTTGCGCCAGGGCTGGGATTCGCCGCGCGGCAACGGCACCCTGGTGCACGTGGTCAACAAGCAGATGCTGATCCTGCTCGGCACCGAGAAAAAACTGCTGCCCGGTTCGGTCATCAACCAGGTCGCCAAGGCCAGGGCGGCCGAGCTCGAAGAAGCCCAAGGTTTCGCGCCGGGCAAGAAAGCCATGAAGGAATTGAAGGAACGCGTGGCCGACGAATTGCTGCCGCGCGCGTTCAGCATCCGCAGCAATGTGTGGACCTGGATCGATCCGGTCAACGGCTGGCTGGTGGTCGATGCGGCCAGCCCGGCCAAGGCCGACGACGTGATCAAGCTGCTGTTGAAAGCGGTCGACCGGATGCCGCTGGAAAGCTTGCGCGTGCAGCGCTCGCCGGTCGCGGTAATGACGGCCTGGCTGGAAACGGACGAGGCGCCGGTCGGCTTTACGGTCGACCAGGACACCGAACTGCGCGCCACCGGCGAGAGCAAGGCGGCCGTGCGTTATGTGAAGCACACGCTGGAAGTGGACGACATCCGCCGCCACATCGCCGCCGGCAAGCAGTGCACGCGCCTGGCGATGACGTGGAACGACAAGATTTCGTTTGTGCTGACCGAGTCGCTGGCGATCAAGGGCATCAAGCCGCTCGACGTGATCAAGGAAAGCGACACCAGCACGCGCAACGACGAAGAACGTTTCGACAACGACATGATGCTGATGACGGGCGAACTGGCCAAGCTGATGACCGACCTGGTGGAAGCGCTGGGCGGCGAAGCGAAGGCGTAATCTGACAATATGTTAAGAAACGGCCATCGCGGCCGTTTTTTTCGTCTACAGCGGCTGGAACACCCCGGCCGCGCGGTTCTTGGTCACGTTATCCCACGCGAACACCTGGCCGTTCATCGCCACATACACGCCGGCCGGCAAGGTTTGCGCGGCGGCCGTGGCAAAGCCCAGGTTGAACAGCGCGTCCGAATTGGCGATCGCATACGGAATCATGGCCCCGGTCAGCACGATCGTCTTGCCCAGCGGCGCCGCGCCGAGCACCGCCGCGGTCTCCTTCATGGTGTCGGTGCCGTGCACGATGACGATGGCTTTTTCGGCCGACGCCGTGCACGAAGTGAGCACACGCTCGCGGTCCACGTCCTGCATGTCCAGCGAATCGAGCAGCGGTAAGATTTCCAATTCGACAGGAATGGTCATCCGCGTGCGCGCCAGCACGGCCGGCAAATGGCTGGCGGCGAAGCCCAGCGTGCCGTTCAGTTCGTTGTAGTGTTTGTCGAAGGTGCCGCCGGTGGCGATGATGCGCAAGCTCATAATGTTCTGGAGATTCTCGAGGAAAAGGTGCTTAATGATACCGTGTAGCATCAACTCTGTCGAAACACGCAAGGTGCGCGCCTGTCTTTGCGACTGCGCTAGAATGCTTCGCTTGCGCTTCCGTACACTGATTTCCTAGCCCCGATATGCCATGAAAGCCCTCGCACCCGGCACCGTCATCTTCCACCGCCACCGCGGTTACGGCGTCATTACGCACGTCAATTTGCTGACCGGCTGGATCTCGGCGCGTTTCGGCAGCGAAGCGCGCACGCTCGACCTGAACCTGTCGTCCGACGACGTGCAGC
Organism: Massilia sp.; assembly: GCA_025359245.1. GTDB lineage: Bacteria > Pseudomonadota > Gammaproteobacteria > Burkholderiales > Burkholderiaceae_D > Telluria_A. The sequence goes on along the minus strand of JANYGW010000137.1, from coordinate 2,880 downwards.
ACGCCGACGGCGAAGCCATCCTGTTCCGGCGCGCCCCGCCCGAGCGCATGCCGCACGCGCGCCTGATGGCGATGGTGCGCGCGCTGCACCAGGCCGGCTATCAGAAACTGTATCTGTATTCCTGGCCCAAGCCGTCCGGCCTGCACTGGCGCTGGCATTTATTTACCGGCAAGCGCGACTGGATGCAGCGTCCGTGGCGCGAAGGCTGGTACGGTTCGGGCGCCGAGTACAACGGCAATCCGGTCATGGGATGGGGCGACACGCCTGGCGCCACGACCGAAGAGCTGATCCACGCGCTGGCCCGCTTCGATCCGCACGGCCTGGCGCAGGCGCTCGGCCGCGACGACGACCACAGCGCCTGGTTCGCCGGCGTCTGCGATGCTTTGCTGCCGGGCTACATGTACAGCCTGGACATGGAGAAGGCCACCGCCGGTGGCCTGCGCGAGACGCCGCCGGTCCCGGTCATCGCGGTGCGGGCCGGCCTGGCGCCGTACGCCGGGCCGAGCATCGCCTGGCCGCCCGGCTGGGCCGGCCTGTGGACGCGCACCCACGTGCTGCCGGCGCCTTTGATCAGCATCACGGGCGAATCGAAGCTGCGCGAGACCTCGGATTGAGCATGCGGAAAATTGGCGAACTTCTTCTCAGGACCGGGGCGGCATTTCTGGTCTTTCTCGTCTCGCTGACAGTATTCTGGGTGACGATCGCCTTCGCGGCATATCGCGTTCCTGCCTTCCAGGATCGACGTATCTTGATAGGTCATACTTACTTTCACAAGGTCGAGCTGGGTCTGGAAAACCGTTCGCTTTTTGAACGCCTTTTCAGCAACGGCCTGATGCGCCTGGAGGGCCAGGACGAGCCGCTGTATGTCTCTGCACGCCTGCATCAAACGCTCTGGCCGGACAACGCGGATGACCGGGTTTCCTACCAGGTCAAAGTTGCTGCGACGCCGCTGTTGTTCGGCGAATTTTCGGTGGCGCAAGTGATCAGCGCAGAACGGATCCGCTGAGCGCATCGGGATTGTGGATATTGCTCGGCTTGCCGTTCGCAAAATTGACGATATTTTCGAACGCCGCCCGGAAATACAGCTCGTAGCTGTCCTTCTCCACATACCCGAGGTGGGGCGTGGCCAGCAGCGTCGGTATCTTCAGCAGGGGCGCGTCGGGCGCCAGCGGCTCGCTGGCGAACACATCCAGGGCCGCCGCGCCGGGCCGTCCCAGGTGCAGCGCCGCTTCCAGCGCGCCCTCGGCGATCAGCTCGGCGCGGCTGGTATTGACCAGCAACGCCGTCGGTTTCATGCGCGCCAGGTCGGCCGCCGTGACCAGCCCGCGGGTCGCGTCGGCCAGCCGCAAATGCAGGCTGAGCACGTCTGCCCGCGCGAAAAACGCTTCGCGCGATGGCGCCGCCTCGAACCCGTCCGCCACCGCCTGCGCCCGGCTCGCCTCGCCGCCCCAGACCAGCACCTGCATGCCGAAGGCCTTGCCGTAGCCGGCCACGATGCGCCCGATCTTGCCGTAGCTCCAGATCGCCAGCGTCCTGCCGCGCAATACCGTGCCCAGTCCGTTCAACACGGGATTGATCGACGCGGTCTGCCACAGGCCATCCTTCAGGTTGTTGGCATACGGGACGATCTTGCGGCTGGCCGCCATGATCAGCGCCCAGGTCAGTTCGGCCGGCGCGACCGGCGAACCAACTCCTTCCGCAATCGCAATGCCGTGCGCGGTGGCGGCGCTAACATCGACATGCCCGGCCAGTTTTCCGGTCTGCGCAATGAGCTTGAGGTGTGGCAGTTTCGACAGCAGCAAACGCGGCAAGGCAGTGCGTTCGCGGATCAGCACCAGCGCCTCGAAAGGCGCCAGGCGGATCGCCAACTGGCCCGTGCCGCGCGCTGAATTGGTGAACACCCGGACTTCGTGGCCGTCTAATAAGTGGAAGCACTCTAGCTGGCGCACGGCATCCTGATAGTCGTCTAAAATAGCAATTTTCATGGAAGTTAAGCGAAGTTAGGGAAAAATACGTAGGTAAATAACGGGAATGTGTGAAATCGGAATAGCCTACTACTTTACTCAACTATTACTACTACATTTCCGTTCAAATCCCATGTTTGCAGGTGTACAATCGGCCCCAAAATTAGGATTTGACCTGTCAGATCCAGCAGCACCGTTCCACCCAGCCTTGCATCAACCGAGGTTGTCGACATGACCGCCGTACCGCCGAACCATCCCTTGGAATGGATTTCTGAGCGCAAGCCAAAAGCTGACGACGATCCTGCCGTGCCGGGACAAGAAAAGAATTCTTATTGGCATTGGAGGTATTATGAATCAGCCCGTGATGGGTGGCGTTGCTGCATTGAACGCACCAGCTTACATCAAACATCAAAAACTTATCAATTGGGTCAGTGAAATTGCTGCCCTGACCAAGCCGGACCGCATTTACTGGTGCGACGGTTCGGAAGATGAGTACGATCGCCTGTGCGCCGAAATGGTGGCCGCCGGCACGATGAAAAAACTGAACCAGCAATTGCGCCCGAATTCCTACCTGGCCTGCTCCGACCCGTCGGACGTGGCCCGCGTGGAAGACCGCACCTACATCTGCTCGGCCACCAAAGAGCAGGCCGGCCCGACCAACAACTGGATGGCCCCGGCAGAGATGCGCAACACGCTGCATGCACTGTTCGACGGCTGCATGACCGGCCGCACGATGTATGTCGTGCCGTTCTCGATGGGCCCGCTCGGCTCGCCGATCGCCCACATCGGCGTCGAGCTGTCCGATTCGCCGTACGTGGCGGTCAACATGCGCATCATGACGCGCATGGGCCGCGCCGTGTACGACGTGTTGAAAGAAGACGGCGCCTTCGTGCCGACGGTGTGCACGGCCGGCACG
>JANYGW010000126.1 GCA_025359245.1 Massilia sp. | reverse complement strand
GGCGATCGTGCTGGCGGTCACCGACAAGGCGGCCGGCAAGAAGGGCATCAGCGCGTTCTGGGTGCCGACCGCCACGCCCGGCTACATCGTCGCGGGCCTGGAACAGAAGATGGGCCAGCACTCGTCCGACACCGCGCAGATACTGTTCGAAAACTGCCGCATTCCGGCCGCCAACCTGATCGGCGCCGAAGGCCAGGGCTACAAGATCGCGCTGTCGGGCCTCGAGGGCGGGCGCATCGGCATCGCCTCGCAGGCGGTTGGCATGGCGCGCGCCGCATTCGAAGCGGCGTTGAAGTACGCGCGTGAACGCGAAAGCTTCGGCCAGCCGATCTTCAACCACCAGGCGGTGCAGTTCCGCCTGGCCGACATGGCTACCCGTATCGAAGCGGCGCGCCAGCTGGTCCGCCACGCAGCGTCGATGAAGGACGCCGGCCTGCCGTGCCTGAAAGAGGCCGCGATGGCCAAGCTGTTCGCCTCCGAGATGGCCGAGCGGGTGTGCTCGGACGCGATCCAGGTGCACGGCGGCTACGGCTATGTGAGCGACTTCCCGGTCGAGCGCATCTACCGCGACGTGCGCGTGTGCCAGATCTACGAAGGCACCAGCGACATCCAGAAAATCCTGATCGCACGCGCCCTGTAGGGCCGGCAGCGATTCAACAAGTCACGGGAGTACGAGACATGCACAAGCAATACATGCCAGGCTGGATGACAGATGACCTGGTCCAGTTCGGCGACGCGGTGCGCCGTTTTTCGAAAGAGTACCTGCTGCCGAACGACGTCAAGTGGCGCGCGGATAAGCAGGCCTCGCGCGAGGCCTGGCTCAAGGCGGGCGAGCTGGGCATCATCTTGCCGGACGTGCCGGACACCTATGGCGGTTCGGGCGGCACGCCGGCCCATGCCGGCGTGGTGTTCTGGGAGCTGGGCTACAGCGGCAACACTGGACTGGGCCTGGGCTTGAGCAGCATCGTCGGACACTACCTCCTCAAATTCGGCACCGAGGCGCAGAAGCTGCGCTGGCTGCCAGGCATCGCCAGCGGCGAGATCATCGCGGCCATCGCGATGACGGAGCCGGGCACGGGCTCCGACCTGCAAGGCGTACGGACACGCGCCGAACGGCGTGGCGACGGCTATGTGATCAACGGCGCCAAGACCTTCATTTCGAACGGCCAACTGTGCGACATGGTGATCGTCGTCGCCAAGACCGATCCGGCCCTGGGATCGAAGGGAATCTCGCTGTTTATCGTCGACACCGCCGCGCCCGGGTTCGAGCGCGGCCAGGTGCTCGAAAAGATCGGCATGGAAGGCCAGGATACGTCCGAGATGTTCTTCGACGACTGCGTGGTGCCGGCCGATTGCCTGCTGGGCGAACAGGCCGGCAGGGGCTTCTATCAGCTGGTGGAGCAGCTCGCCTTCGAACGCGCCCAGATCGCAATCTGGGCCGCCGGGGCGATGGCGCGCGCGTTCGATATCACGGTCGAGTATGTGAAGGAGCGCAAGGCGTTTGGAAAGCCGCTGATCGATTTCCAGAACACGCGCTTCGTGCTGGCCGGCGTCAAGGCGACGGTGACTGCCGCCAAGGCCTTCTCCGACATGGTGGTGCAGCAGTGGATCGACGGCACGCTCGATGCCGCTACCGCATCGATGGCCAAATTCTGGAACACCGAGCGCCAGTGCGAGGTGACGGACCAATGCCTGCAGCTGTTCGGCGGCTACGGCTACATGAAAGAATATCCGATCGCCAGGCTGTATGCCGACGCGCGGGTACAGAAGATCTATGGCGGCACCAACGAAATCCAGCGCGAACTGGTAGGCCGTCAGTTGTAAGCAGGGATGCAGGCGGACTCGCCGCTGAGACGCCGCGCGCATTTGCCCGCCAATGATGATGCGAATCGACCGATATGCTCGGAGACAAAGACCATGAAGAACACATACGCTAGCGCGATACCCAGCCTGCTGTTGATGGGATGCCTGGGCGCCTGTAGCGGGGCGCGAGGCGATCTGCTGCCTGCCTCCGCTGTGTCGCTGCCGGTGGACGCGTCGGTTTGCGCCCGCTTGGCCGACCTGCAGGCGGCCGCGTCGATCGGCCTGTCCGCAAATGCGTCTGCGCTCGTTGCGACGTGCCCGGACCGTTAAATCGCCTCACGATGGTCGCGGGTGCCCGCGTTCGATCCCCTTCCGCTACCACTGCATATTCCAGCCCATGACCAAGCCGCCGTTTAAGAAAATACTTGTCGCCAATCGCAGTGAAATCGCCATTCGCGTGATGCGCGCCGCCGCCGAACTGGGCATCCGTACTGTCGCCATCTACGCTCAGGAGGACCGTTTCGCCCTGCATCGCTTCAAGGCAGATGAAAGCTATCTGGTGGGAGAGGGCAAGAAGCCGATCGCCGCCTACCTCGATATCGGCGCCATCCTGCGCATCGCAAAGGAGGTGCAGGCCGATGCCATCCATCCGGGCTACGGCTTCCTGTCGGAGAACCCGGATTTCGCCGACGCCTGCGCCGCGGCCGGGATCGCCTTCATCGGGCCGCGCGCCGACGTCATGCGCACGCTGGGCAACAAGGTCGCGGCGCGCGAAGCTGCCATGGCCGCAGGCGTGCCCGTCATGCCGGCCACCGGCGCCTTGCCGGCCGAGCTGGAGACGGCGCTGGCGATGGCGGCCCAAGTGGGCTACCCGCTGATGCTCAAGGCCAGCTGGGGCGGCGGCGGCCGCGGCATGCGCGTGATTGAGGACGCCGCCGAGCTGCCGGTGCAGCTGGCGCTGGCGCGGCGCGAAGCGATGGCCGCCTTCGGCAACGACGAGATGTACCTCGAGAAGCTGGTGCGCCGCGCGCGCCACGTCGAAGTGCAGATCCTGGGCGACCAGCACGGAGAGCTGGTGCACCTGTTCGAGCGCGACTGTTCCGTGCAGCGGCGCAACCAGAAAGTGGTCGAGCGCGCCCCCGCGCCCTATCTGGACGACAGCCAGCGGGCAGCGCTGTGCGCCGCCGCCTTGCGCCTCGGGCGGGCAGTCGGCTATACCCATGCCGGTACGGTCGAATTCCTGATGGATGTCGATACGTCGCAGTTCTACTTCATCGAAGTCAATCCTCGCATCCAGGTCGAACACACGGTCACGGAGCAGGTCACCGGCATCGACATCGTCAAGGCGCAGATCCGGATCGCCGAGGGTGCATCGATCGGCAGCGGCGCCGGCGACCTGGCCGGCGTGCCGGCCCAGCAGGACATCCGGCTCAATGGTCACGCCCTGCAGTGCCGCATCACGACCGAAGACCCGGAAAAGAACTTCACGCCCGACTACGGCCGGCTGACGGCCTACCGCAGCGCGGCCGGCTTCGGGGTCCGGCTCGACGGCGGCACTGCCTACGCGGGCGCCATCATCATGCCGTACTACGATTCGCTGCTGGTCAAGGTGACCACCTGGGCCAGCTCGGCGCACGAAGCGATCGCCCGCATGGACCGCGCGCTGCGCGAATTTCGCATCCGTGGCGTGTCGACCAATCTCCAGTTCCTCGAGAACATCGTCAATCACCCGCAATTTCGCAGCGGCGAATGCATTACCCGCTTCATCGACACGACGCCGGAGCTGTTCGAGTTCGCCAGGAGCCAGGACCGCGCCACGCGTTTGCTGCGCTTCATCGGCAATGTGTCGGTCAACGGCAACCCTGAAATGACAGGCCGTACGGCACCCGACCTGGGGCATCAGCGCGCGGCGTTGCCGAAGATCGACCTGGGCACGGCGCCGCCGCCCGGATCGCGCGAGCGCCTGAAAGCGTTGGGCGCCGACAGCTTCGCGCATTGGATGCGCGCGCAGCCGCAGGTGCTGATCACCGATACCACCATGCGCGACGCCCACCAGTCGCTGTTCGCCACCCGCATGCGCACGGCCGACATGCTGGCCGTCGCGCCGTATTACGCGCGCATGGTTCCGCAGCTGCTCTCGCTTGAATGCTGGGGCGGCGCGACCTTCGACGTGGCGCTGCGTTTCCTGAAGGAAGACCCGTGGGAACGCCTGTCGCTGCTGCGCGAGCGGGTCCCGAATATCCTGTTCCAGATGCTGTTGCGCGGCTCGAACGCGGTCGGCTATACCAACTATGCCGACAACGTCGTCAAGTACTTTGTCCAACAGGCGGCCAGCGGCGGCGTCGATCTGTTCCGGGTATTCGATTCGCTCAACTGGGTCGAGAACATGCGCGTGGCGATCGATGCGGTGCGCGAGACCGGCGCCTTGTGCGAAGGGGCGATCTGCTATACCGGCGACCTGTTCGATCCGGCGCGCAGCAAGTTCTCGCTGCAGTACTACGTGAAAATGGCCAAGGAGCTGGAACGCGCCGGCGTCAATATCCTGGCGATCAAGGACATGGCGGGCGTGTGCAGGCCGCGCGCCGCCTACGCGCTGGTCAAGGCGCTGCGCGAAGAGACCGGATTGCCGGTCCACTTCCATACCCACGATACCAGCGGCATCGCCTCGGCCAGCGTACTGGCGGCAATTTCCGCGGGCTGCGATGCGGTCGACGGCGCTATGGATGCGATGAGCGGCCTGACCTCGCAACCGAATCTGGGATCGCTCGTCGCCGCGCTGGAGGGCGGACTGATCGACCCGGGCCTGGACCGCAGCGCCATCTTCGCCCTGTCGCAGTATTGGGAAGACGTGCGCCGCAGCTACGCGCCGTTCGAGGCGGACATGCGGGCCGGCACCTCGGACGTGTACCGCCACGAAATGCCGGGCGGCCAGTACACCAATTTGCGCGAGCAGGCGCGGGCCATGGGCCTGGCGCACCGCTGGGCCGACGTATCGAACGCCTATGCCCAAGTGAACCAGCTGTTTGGCGATATCGTCAAGGTCACGCCGACCTCCAAGGTGGTGGGCGACATGGCGTTGTTCATGGTGGCCAATGAACTCAGTGGCGCCGACGTCTGCGATCCGGCGCGCGAGATTGCTTTTCCCGAGTCGGTGGTTTCCCTGTTCAAGGGCGAGCTGGGATTTCCGTCCGACGGCTTTCCTGCCGAACTGGGAAAGAAAGTGCTGAAAGGAGCGCAGCCGCTGGCCGGCCGCGCCGGCGCGGGAATGGCGCCGGTCGACCTGGAAACCGTGCGCGCGCAAGCTGCGGCCGCCACTGGCGCCCCGGTAGGCGACCAGGACCTGGCGTCCTACCTGATGTACCCGAAGGTCTTCACCGAATTCGCGGCGCACCGCGCCTTGTATGGCAATGTCAGCGTGTTGCCGACGCCGGTGTTCTTCTATGGGCTCAGGAACGGGCAGGAGATTTCGGTCGATATCGACCAGGGCAAGACGCTGGTGATCCGGCTGCAGGGACAGGCCGACCTGCCGGAAGAAGGGCAAAGAAAACTGTTCTTCGAGCTGAACGGCCAGGCGCGTCTGATCCGGGTCGATCTGGCAGGCGCCGGGGAGGTGCTGCGGCACCCGGCTGCAGAAGCGGGAAATCCCTTGCATGTCGGTGCGCCGATGCCGGGCATGATCGTGACGGTCGCCGTGCAGGCGGGACAGCATGTGCGCAAGGGCGCGCCGCTGTTGTCGCTCGAGGCGATGAAGATGGAATCGATGCTGCACGCCGAGCGCGACGCCATCGTCGCCAGCGTGCACGTCAAGCCGGGCGCCGTCGTCAACGCCAAAGACCTGCTGATCGAATTTTCCAGCTAAACGTACAAACATTCAATTCAAGGAGTAGTTCATGAAAGTCCTGGTTCCCGTCAAGCGCGTTGTCGATTACAACGTCAAAGTGCGCGTCAAGTCCGATGGCAGCGGCGTCGATATCGCCAACGTCAAGATGTCGATGAATCCGTTCGACGAAATCGCGCTCGAAGAAGCGATG
>JANYGW010000089.1 GCA_025359245.1 Massilia sp. | reverse complement strand
GGCATCTCGGAGCAGGGCTCGACCGGCACGGGCAACCGCTACACCAACAACCTGGTGTTCCAGAACGCGACCTACAACATCAGCCTGAGGAACGGCCTGGTCGCCACCGGTACCATCAGCGCGGCGCCGGCATTTGCCAGCTACACCCGCACCGGCACACCGGACTTGCATATCCTGGCGACTTCGCCGGCGATCGGCAAGGGCACGGCCACCAATGCACTGGCGACCGACTTTGACGGCAAGCTGCGCAATGCGACTACCGGCTACGACATCGGCGCCTACCAGCACTAATTAGTAGCGCCAAAAAAACGGCCCATGCCACGCAGGCATGGGCCGCGCTGATTACTTTTCTTCCGACAAGGAACGCATCCGTTCCGTCTACCAGGCCTGGCTTGCCCAGGCGCGCGTCAGCGACTACGCCTGGCATCGGCCCGAGGTGCGCTGGCGCCGTTGCTGCGCTCGCACTTCATCTATATGGCTCGTAAGCCGGGCTGAGGCTTCGTCAGCAAACGCGCTTTCAGAAAGCGCCGCACAAGTCCGGTATGCGCTTCGAACAGCCGGAAGAATCCATACGCGAACAACACGATGAAACAAAGCATGCCCAGGTAGATGCCCAGGCTGCCCACCTCGTCCACCCGCAACACGGGCTGGCCGTACAGGCGCGCGCACAGCAAGTGCAGCACGCCGATTACCGGTACATGCACCACATACAAAGTAAATGAAAAACTCGACAGCAGCGCTGCGATTTTGCGTAGCGGCACGATCAACGTCAGGTCGGGGGCTTTGTTGGTGGTGGAGCAGAGCAAGGGCAGGATAAGCAAGCTGAGCAATAAGTCTTGGCCGAACGAGGCAAGTACCAGGTCGTCGTTGCTGCCTTCGAAGCGAAAATGCACCGACAGCAAGCTCAGCAACAGCAGCAACAGCAGTCGGACCGGCATGCCGCAGTCGAGGCGCACGCGCGAGCAGCCCGCGGCAAGCAGCCAGATCACGAAGTACAGGGTGATCGCAAACGGCAGGAAGGCTGCGATGCTCATCAGTGCTGCGGCGCACGCCGCGCGGCGCCGACCGGCCAGGTACAACAGCAACAGGGGAAACATCAGGTAGTACCAGCTTTCATTGGACAGGCTCCACAGCGCGTAATTGCCGCCGAACTGGGGCAGGATGACCGTCTGCAGGCCGGCCAGGTTGCCGGCCAGCGCAGTCCATGAGTAGGCATTGGCCGCCGAAAAGTCGACGCTGCGCGGGTTCAGCGCGCCGCTCGCGATGCCCAGCGCCACCATCAGCGCGCAGGCCGGGATCATTACCGTCCACAGGCGCGAGACGCGGTCGATCGCGTAAATCTTGAGCGCTTGCGGCCGGTTCATCTTGTTGAGCAGGCTGCCGCCGACCAGCCAGCCGCTGATCAAGAAAAACAGCACCACCGACTGGTGCGCGAATCCGGTGAAAAAAGCCAGCACCTGGTACCACGGGGACGGGTCGATCAGCGTGCGCATGCTGGGCAGGAATTCGTTGCGCAGGTGCGCGGCGGCGACCTGCAGCGCGGCCAGGCCACGCAACAGCGAAATGATCAGCGAATGCCAGCAGTCATCGCGCAGCTGGCTGTAACGCAGCAGCCGGAAACGGAACAGCGGAAAGGCGCGCATGGCGTGGTCCGTTCAGTCGCTGTGCAGGTTGAAAACATGCTCGTTGCCAGAGAGCAGCCTGGCCGCCTTGATCATCCAGTAGCCCAGGTGGACCGATTGCATCAACCAGGCCGCGGCGACGAACACCAGCGCGAAGGCCAGCACCGCGCCCAGCGGCCGCAGCGGCGCCAGCGTGCCGCCCAGGCGCAGCGCGCCCAGGCTGGCCGCGGCCCCGGCGCACCAGCCGGCCAGTGCTTCGGCCCAGCTGTGTTCGCCGCCGGCGACCAGCGCCGCCGCCACCAGCGCGCCCAGGCCCAGCCCTGCCATCGCGCCCAGCGCGCGCGCGCGTGCGCCGGCGCGCTGCAGCAACAGCGTCAACAGCATCGGAAACAGCGCCGTGGCCCCGGTCGCATGGCCGCTGAGCGCCTTGTAGCCCATCCCCTGCCAGCCGCCGCCCCAGCCAAGAAAGGCGATCTTGGTGATGCCGGCCAGGCAGATCGCGGCCGCAAACAGCAGGCTCCACCAGAACGCCATGCGCCAGGCGCGCGATGCCAGCAGCCAGGCCGTCAAGCCGGCCGCGGCCGGCAGGGTCAGGCCCGGGTCGCCCAGGCGCAACAGATGCAGCCAGGCGTCCATGCCGTCCTAGCGCACCAGCATGGCCAGCGTGGTGAAGATGATCCGGATGTCATTCCAGAAGCTGCGTTCTTGGACGTAGCGCAAATTGTATTTGAGCTTGGCCGGCAGGATGTTGTCCAGGTAAGCCTGTTCCGGATTGCTGGAACGGCTCAGCAGGGAATTTTCTTCCTTGTAGTAAATCGAGGCCCAGTCGGTGATGCCGGGCGCCACCGACAGCACCTGCGAGCGCACCTCGGGCGGATAGCAATCCACGTAGCGCGGCACTTCCGGGCGCGGGCCGACCAGGCTCATGCTGCCGGCGATGACGTTGAGCAGCTGCGGGAACTCGTCGAGCTTGTGGCGCCGCAGGAACGCGCCGGCGCGCGTGATGCGCTTGTCGTTGCCGATCGTCAGCAGCGACTCGTGCTCATCGTCGACCATGGTGCGGAACTTGATGATGTTGAACGGGATGCCGTCCTTGCCGACCCGGCGCTGGCGGAAAAATACCGGGCCGCGCGAATCGAGCTTGATCCAGATCGCCACCGCCACGAACAGCGGCGCCAGCACCAGTACGCCCAGCAGGGCCGCGACGAAATCGAAGATGCGCTTGTTCATGACAGTAACTCCCTCACGTTGTCGATAATGCGCTGCTGGTCGGCGTCGCTCATTTTGGAGTACAGCGGCAGCGTCAGCATGCTCTGGTACGCCCGCTCGGCCACCGGGAACTGCTCGGGACTGAGGCGGCAGCTGTCGCGCCAGATCGGCTGGCGGTGCAGCGGAATGAAGTGCACGCTGGTGCCGATGCCGCGTTCGGACAGCTTGCCGATCAGTTCATCGCGTCCCATCGACGCCTCGTTGTGCAGGCGCACCACGTACAAATGCCAGGCGTGGGTGCTGCCGCCGCTGGCGCCGGCCGGCAGCCGCAGCGGCAGCCCGGCCAGCGCGCTGTCGTAGCGCGACGCCAGGTACTGGCGGCGCTGCAGGAAACGGTCGATCTTGTGCAGCTGGGCGATGCCGATGGCCGAGGCCAGGTCGGTCAGGTTGTACTTGAAGCCGGCCGCCACCACTTCGTAGAACCAGGCCGGGCTGCGCGAGGTATAGCGCGCGAACGCATCCTGGCTGATGCCGTGAATGCGCATGATGCGAATGCGCGCAGCCAGCGCCGGGTCGCGCGTGACCACCATGCCGCCTTCGCCGGTGGTCATGGTCTTGTTGGCGTAGAAGCTGAACACCGTGATGTCGCTGTCGAGCGTGCCCACCAGGCGCCCCTTGTAGCGGGTCGGGAAGGCGTGCGCCGCGTCTTCGATCACGCGCAGGCCGTAGCCGCGCGCCAGCGCCAGGATGCCGTCCATGTCGCACGCCAGGCCGGCGTAGTGGACCGGGATGATGGCGCGCGTGCGCGGGCCGATCGCCGCCTCGACTGCCGCCACGTCCAGGTTCAGCGTGTCGGGATTAGCGTCGACGAACACCGGCTGCGCGCCCATGTAGCGCACCACCTCGGCGGTGGCGGTGAAGGTCAGGGTCGGCACGATCACTTCGTCGCCCGGACCGATGCCGAGCGCCTCGAGCGCCAGGTGCAGGCCGGCGGTGGCCGAGTTGACCGACACGGTTTCCACCTGGCCGCCCAGGTAGGCGGCGAACTCCTGTTCGAACTGGCGCGTCTTGGGGCCGGTCGTGACCCAGCCCGAGCGCATGCATTCGACGACGGCGGCGATTTCCTCTTCGCCAATATCGGGCAGCGCGAACGGCAGGTAAGGCTGCGCCGTTGCGAGTTTGATGCTGTCTTCTGGCATGGTATTCCCCTGGAGTGTGAGTGGACCTCAGGCGCACGCTTGCAGGAAGCGCCGTCCGAGCACCGGATAACTGAGATTGGACATCGCGTAGGCGCGTCCGCGCTGGCCGAGCGCGGCGCGGGCCGGCGGCGCGAGTGCGAACAGCGCCAGCAGCCCGCGCGCCACCGCCTGCGGATCCTGGGGCGCGACGGTCAGGCCGCAGCCGGCTTCGGCCACCGGATCGTTGCCGGCATCGACCGAATGCAGGATGGTGCAGCCGGCCATCATGTAGTCGATCAGCTTGTTGGGCGCGATGCCGTAGCGGTACAGGCGTTGGCGCTGCCAGCCGATGTAGGCCACGTCGAAGCTGTGCAGCAGCGCCGGCACCTGCTGCTTGGGCACCGGATCGAAGAAATGCACATTTGCCAGCTTCATCGCGCGCGCCATGCGCTGCAGGCTTTCCTTGGCCGGACCGCCGCCCACCAGCACGAAGGCGATGCGTTCGTCGTCGATCAGGCGCGCCGCCGCCAGCAGGGTGTCGAGCGCGTTGGCGATGCCGTGCGTGCCGGCATAGCCGACGATGAACTTGCCCTGGCGCCGCAGCCCGGCCAGGCGCGCGCCGGCCAGCCCCGGCACCGCGGGCGCCTCGGCCAGCCATTCGCCCGGGTCGGCGCCGTTGGGCACGATGTGCAGCTTGTGCGGCGCCATGCCGTGCTGTTCGAGGTGCTCGCGCACCTTGGGCAGGATCGAGACGATGGCGTCGGCGCGGCGGCAGGCGAAATTCTCGGCCGCCTGCAGCAGCATGATGAACGGATGCCATTTCGAATAGCCGCCCAGCTCCATCGGCGACAGCGGCCACAGGTCGTGCAGCTCGAACAGCAGGCGCGCACCGGCCAGGCGCGCTATGCGGTGCGCCGGCCAGATGTCGAGCGGATAGGTGGACGAGGCGATCACCACGTCGGGCCCGAAGCCGCGCGCCAGCGATCCGGCCTGCAGGTACAGCCGGGCGACGAAGGCGAACATATTGAGCACGCGCGCGGCGCCGTTGCCGCGGTAGGCCGGGGTGGCGATCCAGCGGTATTCGACGCCGTCGATGACTTCATCGAGCTGCGCCCGGCCATCGAGGTGCGGCGCCTGGGCCCGGATGTGCGACTGGGCCGAGGCGATGATGCGCACCCGGTGCCCGAGGCGCACCCATTCGCGCGCCAGGTAGAAAGGGCGGTACTCCATGCCGTGCCGCAGCGAACCGGCGTAGTGGTTGATCAGCAGGATATTCACGGTCGCGCATCCTCTCGTTGGGTCGGTTACCAGGCCAGGCCTTCGACCAGCCGGCGCACATTGCACCTGGTGCTTTCGCGCCAGTTGGTTTCCCATTGCACCGGATGGGTCAGCAGGCAGATGCTGCGGTAGCGCCCCAGCGCGGCGCCGGGCGCCATCGGATGGAAGTACTGCGGATGCGGGCGGTCGCTGATATACAGGTCGAACTGGCGCAGCAGCGCCTCATCATAGGTTTCGCAGGCGATCCCGCAGCGGGCGCGAAATGCCGGGTCGCTGAGGATTTCATGGTTGATCACTTTCAGGCGGCGGTTGGCGAAGTCGCCGTGGCTGGCCACCGTGACCAGCTTGCGCGCCAGCGCGGCCTCGATGCGCTCGAGGTTGGCGCGGAACTGCGCGCGGATTGCCGGGAAGCGGCTGCGCACCACGGCCGCATCCTTGATGTGGTGGCGCTTGGCGAAGTCGGCCACTTCCTCGAAGTGGTAGCTCGCTTCGCTGCCGTAGGCCTCGATCTCGCGCATCAGGCCGAAGTCGAGCGTCGACAGGCGGAAGTAGTAGCTGGCCGTGACGCCATGGCGCGCCTCGATGGCGAACATCTTGGCGGCGGTGCGCAGGTCGCTGTCGATGTCGTGCCGGTGCACCAGGGTCAAGGCGCGCTCGGGCACCGGGCGCAGGAAGTCGCGCACCGACTGCTGGCAGTAGCCGGCCTCGGAGGCGGCCTGCAGCAGCGCGTCGTACTGGTCCAGCCGGGACGGCATCAGGTAGTCGCTGTAGAGGCGATGCATGATGGTTTTCATTTGAGACTGTAGTGCACGCGGTAGGGGTGGAAACCGAGCAGCGTCTTGAAGTTCTGCATGCCGGGCAGGGCGCCGAAAAACGTGTCGTACATCAGGTAGCGCACCTGGCCCTGCTCGATCAGGCGCGCCACGATCTCGGTGACCATCAGGTACATGAAGCCGTCGTTGTTGCGATAGCCCATCAGCTGGACGAAGGAGCAGAAATTGCCGAAGCGGCCCAGCGTCGCGTACGCGACCAGCTTGCCGTCGGCGTCGAGCACGCCGTAATAGCTGAAATTGGCCAGCCGGTCGAAGCTGAGCTGCTTGTCGCGGTAGCTGGCGTCCATCGGCCGCCCCTGGCGCTCGCCGCTCGAGTTGTTGATCGCGTGGATCGCGTCGACATGCAGGTTGCGGTCGATCTCGGCCAGCACGTAGCCGCGCGCGCGCGCGCGCCGGGCGTGCCAGGCGGCGCGGTTCTTTCCCTCGAGGCCGGCCAGGTAGTGCTCGCGCGTGCCGCACTGGACCAGGTCGATCAGGGCCGCGCCCCAGCTCTTGTGCTGGATCAGCTTGAAGCGGGGATGGCGTTTGGTGAAATAACGGTAGGTCGACAGCACGTTGACCGGTTCGATGGCAGCGTCGAAATGCAGGTGCGCGACCGGCAGCCGGAGCAAAGTCTTGAAGAGGGAAAAGTGCTGTGATAATGGTTTCATGGTGGTGGTGGACAATCTCATTGATCCGATAAGAAAGAATGCCTTCGATAATCAGCGGCCCTCCGTGTTGATGATTGCCGCGCCTTTTAATTGACTGTAGCCAGATAATTCGAACGGCTATTGAAGTTACTTAAATCAATTAGGGCTATTTCTCCTGATTTGTTTTTTTCGACGGAAATGACGAGCGCAATATTCACCTGGAAATATTTACATGGCGGCGACCGGCGCATTACAGCCGTGCATAAAACGCCAGCAATTTGACCGCTTCGCGCGGCCAGTTATAGCGCTCGAGAATGGCGCGCCGGCCATTCGCCCCCATTTGCTGCGCCAGTGCCGGATGCTGGACCAGATGGTCGATGGCGGCGGCGATCGCGGCCGGGTCGAGCGGATCGACGCACACGCCGCAGCCGCTGGTTTCGACGATGCCGCGCCACAGCGGGATGTCGGAGGCGATCACCGGAATGCCGGCCGCCATGTACTCGAACATCTTGACCGGCAGCGCCTCGCGGTAGTTCGGCGCCGGATGCAGCGTGACCAGCCCGGCCATCGAGCCGGCCATGACGGCGCGCACGCCGGCGCGGCCCTGGTGCGGCAGGCGGCGCACGCGGTCCCAGCCGGGATAGCGGCTGACCTCCTGTTCGAGCGCGGCTTCGGAAAACTGGCCGGCGATGACCAGCTGCGCGTCCGACCGCAGCAGCGCGCAGGCGCGCACCAGCTCGCGCACGCCGCGCATGGCCGAGATGCTGCCCACATAGCAGACCTGGCGCGCCTTGGCTTCCCACGGGGCGGCGGCGTCGAACTCGGCGGCCAGCGGATAATTGTTGACGTCGACCGTGTGCGGATTGATACGGATAAACTTGTCGCGGATGGTGGGCGTGGCCGCGATGATGCCGTCGAAGCGGCGGCAGGCCTGCCGTTCGTAGGCGGCGAAGGCGCCGGCCAGCAGGCGCCGCGCGCCGGCGTTCAGGTAGGGCTTGCCGAGCAGCTGCAGCGGCACGTCTTCGTGGGCGTCGAAGATGACGGTCTTGCCCAGCCGCTTGAGCTGCAGCCCGGCCGGGATCAGCTCCGGATCGTGCAAATGGTAAATGGCGGCATCGAGCTGGCGCGCCGCCGCCAGCACCCGGGCGGTGCTGCGCAGCATGCGCTGCAGCCGACCGTCCAGGCGTCCGACGTCGACGATGCGCACGCCACCCTGGCGCTCGTCGCCCAGGCCGTCGGCCACCACCAGGCTCACTTCATAGCCGGCTTGCGCCAGCCGGTGGCATTGCTTGACGAAGATCCGGGTGTCGTAGCGCGGATGGGCGGAGGTCAGGTGGGCGATGTGGCGCATATTTTCTTCCGTACCGGTAACGAGAATAGGAACCCAGCGTGGCGCCGATCAGCATGTCGGTGAAGTAATGCGACTTCACCAGCAACATTAAAGTGATGCAGGCCAGCGAAAAGGCGAGAATGAAGATGCCGGACGGTTTGGAATTGAAATAGCCGCGCAATATCATTTGCGTCGCCGGCAATATCAACAGGGCCAGCACGAACAGGAAACCGAACAGGCCGGTATCGACCCAGGCCGACAGCACATTATGCGAATAAAAACCCGGTGAATAACTGGCGTAATCGCCGAAAATGGGGAAATGGGAAATGGTATTGAGGGCGTAGGTGCTCAAATGCTCGCGTTTATTGGCCGAGGTCGACTGGGATAAATCGAGCAGTTCCAGGACCCGGTTGTCGGGCAGCAGCGCCAATATGTCGTCGAGAAAATGATAGGTCAGCAGAAACAGCGTGGCCAGCACCGACACCAGGACCAGTTTGCGCTGCGAATAGTACAATTCGATGACCGGGATCAGCAACAGCAGGGCCACGAATTCGCTGCGCGCGGTGTTGACAAACAGCGTAGGCGCGCCCAGGCAATACAGCAGCACCCGCAGCGGCGTCGAGCGGGTATTTGCGATGACGGCGGTAAAGGTCACCAGGTAGGAGCGCGAAAAGCCCTGGTAGGTCGCCAGGCTTTCCGGATTCTTGGCCGCGCCCAGCGGCGCTAGGTAAAACGCGCCGTCCATCGAAAACGCGAACACGATGGCCGACATGGCGAGCAGCGCCAGCAGGCCGGCCAGCCAGACATCGCGGCGGCCGAAGTCGACCAGCCGGAATATGAGGAACATCGTGATCAGGAACAGGATGTCGAGGATGTGGTGCGATACGATCGCCGGATTGGCGCCGGCCGCCGCCTGGATCGCGACCACGCACAAGAAGTAGGCGATATACAGTGCGAATAGCAGGTCGGCACGGCCGAGCCGGCCGCTGTCGCGGCGGATCCGGTAGACGTAGAAAAAAACCAGCGGCCCCGCCATCAGCAGTGACACGGGGGCGAAATAGCCGCCCAGGAAGGCGCCGATGTTGCCCAGCCCGAGCAGGGTATGGTAGAAAAAGAAACCAGGAAACAGCAGCAAATACGCCAGCATGCCGACCGAATGGCCGGACCACGTCAGCCGATTGGACCAGTTCTTCATGCGGCCGCCACGCGGTTTTGTGAAATTTGCCACGACATGTACAGGTACACCAGGTACAGCGACGAATAGCCTGCCGTGTACCAGGCCACGCTCTGGCGCAGCGACTCCGGGACGGCGAAGGCCGCCACTGTCACGCCGAACAGGACGATTTGCCAGACCAGGTCGAGCTTCTGCTTGCCGGCCACGAAAAACACATAGCTGAGCGGACTGGCGACGAAATTGAGGAAATACAGCGGCGCCAGCACTTGTGCCAGCTCGCCGGCGGCGCGCCAGTTCTCGCCGAACGCGATGGCGAATAACTGCGGCGAAAACAGGAACAGGACCAGCGAGGGCCCGATTCCCAGCAGCACCAGCGCCTTAAAGGTGTAGCGGTAGGCGTCGCGGCAGTTGCCCTGGGTCTGGAAGTCGAGCACCGACTGGCGCTTGAACACTTCCAGCACCGACGAGGCCAGTAGCGCGATCGGGGCCGACAGCACGCGCTGGGTCAGCGCGTACAGGCCGGCCGCCAGCGCGCCATAACGGGCGCCGATCATGAATAGCGGCAGCTGGCCGACCAGCACATTGAGCAGATTCGAGGGCAGCGAAAAGTGCCAAAACGCGCGGTGCCGATGCAGGTAGTGGCGCTGGCCGGTGTCGGGCAACAGCGCAAGGCGCGGTCGTGGCGGATCGAGCAGCAGGGTGGCGGCCAGCAGGCCGACCGCCAGTCCGATCAACTGGCCGGCCAGCAGCGCGCTGCCGCCGGCGCCTGCCGCCAGCAGCGCCAGCTGGGCGGCGGCGATGCTGCCGGCACCCCAGACCTTGGCCTTGGCCGCCTTGCCAAAGGCATTGCGCGAGGTGGCATAGGCCAGCGTGGTTTGCATATAGGCGGTCAGCCAGGTGCCCGCGCCCATGCTCACCAGCGCGAACCACGACAGGCGCGTCGCGGCCGGCAGCGCCAGCGCGCGCAGCAGTAGCGCGATGACGGTCATGCCGAGCGCCAGCGCGGTGGCCGCATAGGCGACCACGCTGAAGCACGTGGCCTGCTGTTCGCTGCCATGGTCGAGGATCATGGCCGTTTCCAGTCGCAAGGTGGCGCCGATCGCGCCCACCGCCACCACGCCCAGCCAGACGCTGAAGGCGCCCAGTTCTGCCGGCGCGCACAAGCGCGTGATGATGGGCGCGGCCAGCAGCGGCAGCGCTTGCGCGCCGATGGCGCCGCCGAGCACCGTCAGCACATGCTTCCAGTAGGTGGGCAACTGCAGGCTCATCGCGGGCGGCCTGGCTCAGGCCGGAACGCAGCGCGCGCCGGGCGGCACGCTCTGGCCGAGCGCGCCGAGCAGCGTGGCGGCCACCTGCTGCACGCTGGCGTGCTCGAGGTAGGGCCCCATCGGCAGGCTCAGGACCCGCGCCGCCATGGCCAGCGCGACTGGCGCATCGTCGGCGCGGCACCAGTGCGCATAGGCCGGCTGCAAATGCATCGGCACCGGGTAGTGCACGGCGGTCGGAATGCCGGCCGCGTGCAAGGTGGCTTGCACCCGGTCGCGCTCGTCGAGCGCCACCGTGTACTGGGCGAACGCGCTGCTGCGGTCGCGCCGGCGCGCCACCATGTCCAGTTTGCCCGACAGCAGCGCATCGTAGGCGGCGGCGATGCGGGTGCGCTGTTCGAGCTCCCACTCGAAGCGTTCCAGCTTGGCCAGCACCACCGCGCACTGCAGCGTGTCCATGCGTCCGCCCACGCCGACCCGGGTGTGCATGTAGCGGCGCGACTGGCCGTGCACGCGGATCTCGCGCATAGCCGTGGCCAGATGATCGTCGCTGGTGAAGATGGCGCCGCCGTCGCCGTAGCAGCCCAATGGCTTGCTGGGGAAGAAACTGGTGCAGCCGATCGCCGACAGGTTGCAGCTGCGCCGCCCGTGATAGGTGGCGCCGAAGCTTTGCGCGGCATCCTCGATGACGACCAGGCCGTGGCGCCAGGCGATCGCATTGATCTCGTCCATGTCGGCCGGCTGCCCGTACAGAGAGACCGGCATGATGACGCGGGTGCGCGCGCTGATGCGTTCCTCGATCAGCGCCGGCGCCAGGTTGCAGGTGGCCGGGTCGATGTCGACGAAGACCGGGGTGGCGCCCAGCAGCACGATCGCTTCGGCGGTGGCGATGAACGAAAACGGGGTGGTGATTACTTCGTCGCCGGGCTTGATCCCGAGCGCCATCAGCGAGATCAACAGCGCCTCGGTGCCCGACGAGACGGTGATGCAGTGGCGCGCGCCGGTGAAGGCGGCCAGCCGCTGTTCGAGTTCGGCCACTTCGGGCCCCATGATGTACTGGCCGTGATCGAGCACGGCCTGGATGCGCGCATTGATATCGCTGCGCATGGCCTGGTATTGGGTTTTCAGGTCGATGAATTCCATGATGGCTTGCCTTGTCGGTTCAGGAAATGGTTCAGGAAAAGGAAGGGATCGATGCGGTGCGCAGTTCGACGCTGCAAATGCCGTCGCGCACCGTGTAGACGTCGCCCGTATGCGGGCAGGTGGCCTTGCCGTTGGCGCCCACGCCGAGCGGCAAGCGCTCGCCATGGCGGCTCATCCAGCCGGACTGGCGCGCCGGCACGCCGGCCATCAGCGCGAACGAGGGCACGTCGCGGTTGACCACGGCGCCGGCGGCGATGAAGGCGTACTGGCCGATCGTCACGCCGCACACGATGGTGGCATTGGCGCCGATGGTGGCGCCGCGCCGCACCAGCGTGCGCCGGTACTGGTCCTTGCGGGTGACCGCCGAGCGCGGATTGTAGACATTGGTGAATACCATGCTGGGGCCGCAGAACACGTCGTCCTCGATCGTCACGGCGTCGTACACCGAGACGTTGTTCTGGATCTTGACGCGGTCGCCGACCCGCACCTCGTTGGCGATGAAGACGTTCTGGCCGAGCGAGCAACCGGCGCCGATGCGGGCGCCCGCGCACACGTGGCTGAAGTGCCAGACCCGGGTGCCGGGGCCGAGCGCGGCGCCGCTGTCGACGATGGCGCTGGCGTGGATCAGCTGGTCCATGTCAGTACTCCAGCGGCAGCGCCACGCGCTTGCCGTCGCGCGCCGACATGTAGGCCGCCACCAGCACCTCGAGCGACTTGAGGCCTTCGCGTCCGTCGGTCTCCGGCTCGGCCTCGCCGCGCAGCACCTTGATCACGTTGTCGTAGTAGAGCGGATGGCCGAAGCCGTACACCGACGTGGTCTGGTAGCTCGCCTCGCGCACCAGCAGGTCGTCTTCGTCGGGGGTGGCGAACTCCCATTGCTGCACTTCGTTGACGGCCACGCCGCCGATGCGGGCGGTGCCGGTTTCGCCCAGGATCGTGATCGAACCTTCCAGGTTGCGCGGATAGGTCAGCATCGTCACGTTCATCGAGCCGAGCGCGCCGTTGCGCCAGCGCAGGCTGATCACGCCGGTGTCCTCGACTTCGATGTCGCGCGCCAGCGTGGCGGTGTAGGCCTGCAGGCTTTCGACCGGCCCGACGATCCAGTCGATCAGGTCGACGTAGTGGCTGGCCTGGTTCATGAAGGCGCCGCCGTCGAATTCCCAGGTGCCGCGCCACTTGGCGCTGTTGTAGTAGGCATCGGGGCGGGTCCAGAACACGTTCAGGTTGACCATGTAGATGCGCCCGAAGCGCTTTTTGTCGACCGCGCTCTTGAGCAGTTGCAGCGTGGCGTTGCGGCGGTTCTGCTTGACCACGAACATGCGCACGCCGGCCGCGTCGCAGGCGGCGACCATGCGCTTGCCATCCTCCCAGCGGGTGGCCATCGGCTTTTCGGTGATTACGTGGCGCCCCGCGGCGGCGATCTGGATCGCCTGCTGCGGATGCAGGCCGGACGGGGTGGCGATGATGTAGGCGTCGGCCTCGCTGTGGGCCAGCATGGTGGCCAGGTCGCGGTAGGGGCGCGCGCCGGTCTGCAGCGCCGCCGCTTCGAGCGCGGCCGGATCGACGTCGCACACGCCGACCAGTTCGCAGCGCTGCGCATGCTCTCTGATGGCATTGAAGTGATTGGCCGCAATGCGCCCGCAGCCCACCAGGGCGAAGCGGATTTTACGGTCGAGCACTGCGGGGGGAAAGTAGCGCATGATGAATCCTTCAGGTCGGGATGGCTCAGGCTTTGACGACATTGGACAAGGGATCGAGGTACACCCCGCGGGTGTCGACGATCAGTTGCGCGTGTTGCTGGATCAGGGCGTAGTCGAACGCGCTGTGGCTGGTGGCCAGCAGCACCACGTCGAAGGCGGCGATGCTCTCGGCGCTGAGGGCGACGCTGGCCAGCGCGAAGCGGTGTTCGCGCATGACCGGAAACACCGGCACGTGCGGATCGGAGTACTCGACCAGCGCGCCGCGCTCGCGCAGGATCTCCATCAGTTCGACCGAGGGCGATTCGCGCATGTCCTCGACGTCCTTCTTGTAGGCGATGCCCAGCACCAGCACGCGCGCGCCCTTGACCGAGCGCGAACGCTCGTTGAGCGCGCCGGCCAGCTTGCCGATCACCCAATGCGGCATGTCGCTGTTGATCTCGCCGGCCAGTTCGATGAAGCGCGTGTGCAGGCCGAACTGGCGCGCCTTCCAGGTCAGGTAGAACGGGTCGATCGGGATGCAGTGCCCGCCCAGACCGGGGCCGGGATAGTAGGCGGTGAAGCCGAACGGCTTGGTGGCGGCGGCGCGGATCACTTCGTGGATGTCGATGTCCATCTTGTCGGCGATGATCTTCATCTCGTTGACCAGGCCGATGTTGACGGCGCGCTGGATGTTCTCGAGCAGCTTGGTCAGCTCGGCGGCGCGGGTCGAGCTGACCGGCACCACCTGGTCGATGGCCGGGCGGTACAGCGCGATGCCGGCCTCGAGGCAGGCCGGGGTATCGCCGCCGCACACCTTGGGAATGGTGCGGGTGCCGAAATGGGCGTTGCCCGGGTCTTCGCGTTCGGGCGAAAACACCAGGAAGATGTCCTCGCCCACAGTAAAGCCGCGCGCGGCGAGGCGCGGCGCAAGTTCTTCGGCGGTGGTGCCGGGATAGGTGGTGCTTTCGAGCGAGACGACCTGGCCGGCGCGCAGGTGCGGCAGCAGCGCATCGGCGGTATTGAGCACGAACGACAGGTCCGGCTCGCGGTAGGCATTGAGCGGGGTCGGCACGCAGATGATCAGGGCGTCGGCTTCGGCGGCGCGCGCGAAATCGGTGGTCGCTTCGAAGCCGGCCGCATTGGCGGCGGCCACGCTGGCCGGGTCGATGTGGGCGATGTAGCTGGCGCCGCCGTTGAGGCGCTCGACCTTGGCGCCGTCGATGTCGATGCCGAGCACCTTGAAACCGGCTTCGGCGTAGCGCAAGCTCAGCGGCAGGCCCACATAACCGAGCCCGACGATGCCCACCACGGCGCTGCCAGATTCGAAGCGGGCGATTAATTTCGTCAAGTGGCTATTTGAACTAAGGTCGCGCATGTCATTATCTCCGTGGCTAATGAAAACGATATTTAAATATTATTAAAGTGACTGTTACATGCGAAATGGAATGATTTTCTTGAGGGACTCGCTGTTTTCAGCGGCCGAGACCAGCTGATGGCCGGCTGATTTTTGCGGCGTATATTCGGTGACAATAGCCTTGACCATCGATTCGATCATGCCGCGGTCATTGGTATCGCACGCCATCATCAGGAACGTGATGTAGGTTTCCAGCACGCCGGTATGGAGGGCGCTTTCCTTCATGCGCATGATGCGAGGGTGTTCGCTGGGAAACACCAGGCCGTCGGTCAGCAGTTCTTCGTTCAGTTTTTCGCCCGGGAACAGGCCGACGAACCGGATGGCGATGTCGCCGCGCGGATACTGCGGGGTTTTCTCGGTCAGGCCCGACATCATGATCATGGTGCGCGCCAGGTCGACGATCTTGATCGGTTCGCCCATGTCGAGCACGAACACGTCGCCGCCCTTGGCCATGGCGCCGGCCTGGATCACCAACTGGGCCGCCTCGGAAATGAGCATGAAATAGCGCGCCACGTCCGGATGGGTGATGGTCAGCGGTCCGCCATGGGCGATCTGGCGCTGGAACAGGGGAATGACCGAGCCGGACGAGCCCAGTACGTTGCCGAAACGCACCATGCAAAAAGTCGTGCCGGAGGCCGGGCGCGAGGCGGCGGCCTGGAAAATGAGCTCGGCGATGCGCTTGCTGGCGCCCATGATGTTGGACGGGCGCACCGCCTTGTCGCTGGAGATGAGCACGCAGGTTTCGACTTGGAACTTGGCGGCCGCCGCCGCGATGACCTGCGAGCCGAGCACATTGTTGCGCAAGCCTTCGACGATATTCGTTTCCACCAGCGGCACATGCTTGTAGGCGGCCGCGTGGTAGATGGTGTCGATCGGCTCGTCGTGCAGGATGCGTTCGACCAGCGCCGCGCTGCACACCGAGCCCAGGTGGGCGATGATGGGCAGCTCCGGATAGCGCGCCTGCAGCTCCTGCTTGATCGTGTAGAGCGCGAATTCGGAATGGTCGAGCAAATGCAGCTGGGCCGGGGCCAGCGTGACGATCTGGCGGCACAGCTCGCTGCCGATGGAGCCGCCGGCGCCGGTCACCAGCACATTCTTGCCGTGCACGCAGCGGCCAAACAGGTCGGTGCGCGGCGGCACCGGGGCGCGCCCCAGCAAGTCTTCGAACTTGAGCGCGCGCACCGCTTCCATCGGCCGGTCGTCGGCCAGGTCGAGCAGGCGGCTGAGGATCTTGGTCGTCACGCCCGCTTCGGCCATGCGCTGCATGATGTCGCGCAACCGTTCCGGCGACACTGACGGGATCGCGATGATGATCGAGCGGATGCATAGCGCATTGACCATTTCGACCAGGCGGTCGGTATGGAACACGCGCAAGCCGGCGATGGTGCGCTCCTTGAGCAGGCGCTTGTCGTCGAAGAAGCAGACCGGGCGGTATTCATTGTTGGTGCGCATGGTCAGCGCCAGCTGGGCGCCTTGCTCGCCGGCGCCGTAGATCGCCACCGTATTGGCGGCGGCAGGGCGGGCGCCGCTGTGCTGGCGCAGGAAATTGCGCACCGCCATGCGCGAAGTGACGACGTAGGAAAAGGCGATGAACCAGTAGATCGCCAGCGCGCTGCGCGGGAAGCGTTCGTCATTGATGAGCAGCAGCACGAAATAGCCGCACAGCGCGGCCAGCCCCAGCGACAAGCCGGTCACCGTCAGCAGGCGCTGGTCGATGAAGCGGATTACCGCGCGGTACAGGTCGGACAGCGAAAACGTGGCCACCGTCACCAGCGCCACCACCAGGTAGGACGTGCTGCCGTAGTTCAGCGCCAGATGGAGGTCGCCGACCCGCAGCAGCATCGCGATCAGCGAGCAAAAGGGCAGGGCCAGCAAGTCCACGCTGACCATCAGGGCAATCTTTGCCGTGCGGTTTAATTGCACCAAATTGGTGCATATTGCGGCGAGCGAGGGGAGGCGTGAGGTTGGCATGGCGGCGGTCTGGACAAGATAGGAATTATCTTTTTCGAGGTTCTATTAATGCCGCTGACTAATTAAATCAACCCGATTCGCTGGCATAGGCGCTTGGATGGATTATCGTTGTGTAAGTTTATTATCTGCGCCTCAGGATATAGACGATTTGACAATCATCAACTAGGTGGGCGTGCAAGAATTCCAATAGGAATTTGATTCGCAATTGGAATAAATATGGCGGGAAATATTATCGAAAAAAACGCGCTAAATGGAGGCCAATTGAGCAGGCTGGACACCGCAGCGGGCAGAGTCAATACCATGGCTACACCGTTCCTGAAAGGATGTTCGCCATGACCGTCTTGATCTCCGATGCCCGGCTCGCGCAGCTGGCGCCCCGCTGCAGCGCCGCCTACCGCAGCGCGTTCGGCAATGGCGCGCCGGCGCTGGCGCGCCACGGCATTTCGGACACGCCGCTGCGGGTCGCCCATCTCACGGCGCAGCTGCTGCACGAATCGGGCGCGCTGACGCTGGAGCATGAAAACTTGCGCTACAGCCCGGAGCGCCTGGTGCAGGTATGGCCGCACCGCTTCCAGCCGCTCGGTCCGCTCGACGCGCGCGACTATGCGTGGAATCCGGAAAAACTGGCGAACGAGGTCTACCGCGGCCGCTTGGGCAATGTCAGTGCCGGGGATGGTTATCTGTATCGTGGCCGCGGTATGTTGCAGCTGACTGGAAAGGACAGTGATGCACGTGTGGCCACCGACCTGCAAGCGAGCGCGCCCGGGGCGCCCGATTTGACGCGCGATCCGGATGCGGTGGTCTCGGCCGCATGGAGCCTGGCGCTGGCGGCCGCCGCCTGGCAGGCGCGCGGCTGCAACGCCGCCGCCGACCGTGACGATGTGGCCGGGGTGACCTTGCTGATCAACGGCGCTTCAGTGGGGCTGCCCGAGCGCACGGCCTGGACCGGCCGCACGCGCGCCATCTGGCATGCGTGAACTGTTACTGTGAAAGGTAGGGACTTCGGGCGCGCACCTTCTCCTCTCGCATGACGCGAGTAAGAAAATGCCGCCAGGCCCGACCCCTCGTTGTGGCGACTACATTATGCTGGTGCCGAGGCCTTGCCTGGCCACTGGCCGATC
>JANYGW010000071.1 GCA_025359245.1 Massilia sp. | reverse complement strand
CTGCGCCGGCGCGGCGAAACTCAATCTGCGCTGTCTGCAAGGCAGGGGCGAGCTCGCCGACCTGCGCCAGCTCGACCGTCCGGCCGTGCTGGTGCTGCATGACGATCCGGTCACGCCCAGCTATGCCGTGCTGACCGCGCTCAGCGACAGCAGCGCGACGATAGCGCTGGGCGGCAAGTCGCAAACCATTCGTCTCGACGCGCTGGCCGCGCGCTTCGACGGCGAATATTTCACGTTCTGGCGCGCGCCGCGCAGCTGGCGCGACCAGGTGTCGGCCGGCGAACGGGGGCCGGATGTGGACTGGCTGACCAGGCGGCTGTCGCAAATCGACGGCCTGAAAAAGCCGGCCGACAATCAGGCGCTCGACGCCGGCTGGCAGCGCCGCCTGCGCGACTTCCAGCTCAGCCAGAAACTCAAGGCCGACGGCGTCGCCGGGCCGAAAACTTTTATCCGACTCAATCAGCTCGGTGGCGTGCAAGAGCCCCGTCTGCTGCGCAGCGGCGGCGGACTTGACGTCGTGGCGGGGAAATAATATGTCTTATATTCTGGAAGCACTTAAAAATGCCCAGGCCGAGCGCCAGATCGGCGCCTTGCCGACGATACATGCGCCGTCGCTGCAAGGCGAGACCGGCGCGGCGGCGGGCGCCCGGCTGAAGCAGCCTTTGCTGCTGGCTCTGGTGTCGATGGCCGCGCTGATCGTCGTTCTGCTGGCGCTGGTGTGGCGGCAGACGCGGCCGGCGCCCGCCGCGACGCCGCCCGATGCGCCACTGCCTGCGCCGGCGCCCGCTGCTGCGTCACTCCCTGCGCCGGCCGCCGTGTCCGCCCTCGCGCCGGCTGCGATGCCTGGCAGCGCGCCGGCCAATGCGGGAGCGCCCGGGACTGCTGCGGCATCGCAACCATCCGCCACAACACCGCCTGTCGCCGCGATGGTAGCGGTGGCCGCCAGCGAGCCCGTCGCCCCGGCTCTATCTGCCGTACCGGCTCAGCGCGCTGTCGCGGTCCAACCGAGCGTGGCCGCCCAGCCGACGGCCGTGGCCGAGCCGGCCGCCGTGTCGCGCAAGACCGTTGCATCCCCGCCCGTCGCCACCGCCGCGGCACCGGCCACCACCGCCGCCGCGCCCGCCGCACGTCTAGCCACCGCCGCAACCACCACCGCCGCACCCGCAGCGGCCGCCGCAGTCGGAGCACGCGCCGCCACCGTCGCCACATCCGCGCCCGCCCCGTCCGCCATACCCGCCACCGTCACAGCCACCGTAGCGGCCGAGGAAGTCATCCCATCGCTGCGCGAGTTGCCGGAGTCGGTACAGCGCGCGATTCCGCCGGTCGCTGTCGGCGGCTACATCTATTCCAGAAATCCGGCCGACCGCTTGCTGCTGGTCGATAAAGTGCTGCGTCATGAAGGCGAGGAGTTGTCGCCGGGCTTCGTGCTCGAAAAGTTGCAGCCGAAGGCGGCCATCTTCAACTACAAAGGTTATCGCTACCGCGTCGGCTATTGAGCGCTCGCGCGCCGGGCTGAGGGCGGCGGCCCGATTAACGTCCGCCGCCGCCGCGGCCGTTGCCGGATCGCCTTGCTGCGTATAATGGCGGCTCATTATGGCGGCGAGGGCAGGGCTATGCAGCAGGGATATTCCGCGCAAGCGGGCGCGGTGCTGGGCGTAGTCGGCTGGTCCGGCAGCGGCAAGACGACGCTGCTCGAATTTTTCGTGACGCAGCTGGCGGCGCAAGGGCGGCGCGTCAACGTCATCAAGCACAGCCATCATGACCTGGAACTGGAGCCGCCGCGCAAGGACAGCGCCCGCTTCCGGCTGGCCGGCGCGGCCGAGGTGATGGTGGCGTCGCCGTTTCGCTACGCCATCATGCACGAGCTGCGCGGCGCGCCTGAGCCGTCCTTGTCCGAGCAGCTGGCGCGCCTGGCGCCGGCCGACGTCACGCTGGTCGAAGGCTTCAAGAACGATGCCATCGCCAAGCTGGAAATTTACCGCCCCGCGCTGGGCAAGCCGGCGCTGTTTCCGGACGATGCACACATCGTCGCCGTGGCCTCGGACCAGGCCGCGCCGCCTACGCTGCGGCCCGGCGTGGCCTGGCTAGACCTGAACGCGCCGGCCGCCGTGCTGGCCTGGCTGCTGGGCTGGATGGAAATAAATCGCGCCGCAGGCTAAAGATCGCGCCGAATCGGCCGTCAATAAGGGATACGCCTTATTGGAGAATGACATGGACACTTCCGTTTCAGGTATTGCACAGGTAGCGACGACGATAGCCGACAGCGGCACCAGGCAGGCGGTCGGTATCGCCG
>JANYGW010000062.1 GCA_025359245.1 Massilia sp. | reverse complement strand
CGCATTGGGGCGCGCGCGGCAGCCCTTGTGGCACCGGGCGACAGCATCATGATCGATTCTGGCACCACCACGTTCGCGCTGGCACAACACCTGCGCGTAGCGAGCACCTTGACGGTGATGACCAATGGTCTCAACTCCGCCTTGCAACTGGCCGATGTACCAGGCGTCAATCTGATCCTGGCCGGCGGCTTGCTGCGCAAGCAGTCCATGTCGCTGCAGGGCGACCAGGCCGAGGCTTGCCTGCATTCCTGTACCTTTGACAAACTGTTCCTTGCCGTCGATGGATTCGACTTGCAGTTCGGCGTGACGACCCATAACGAAGCCGAAGCAAGTGTCAACCGGAAAATGGTCGATCGTGCCGACCAGATCATCGTGCTCACGGACGCATCCAAGTTCGGCTGTGTCAGCCTGCACCGCATCGCGCAACTGGAACGTGTCCATACCGTCATCACCGATGCCAGCATCAGCCCCGCCTACCGCGATGGTCTGGAAAAGCTGGGCATCGAATTAATCATAGCGGACTGACCCATGCTCAGCGGAAGAATATTGACACCAACGGGCTGGATCACCGGCAACATCGAATTTCGCGAACGCATTAGGCGCATCGTCGCCGATCCAGGCGCCGACACGCGAGTGACGATCCTGCCCGGTTTCGTCGACTTGCACGTGCATGGCGGCGCCGGCGTCGACATCATGGAAGGCGGCAGCGCCGGCGCCGCCGTGGCCAGGGCCCATGCGCGCCATGGCACCACCGCGCTGCTCGGTACGACGCTCACGGCAAAGGAAGCCGGAATCCGCCATGCGCTGGCCGGACTGGCCGGTGTGATCGCGCAGCGTCCCACTGGCGGCGCGCGCATGCTCGGCGTGCACCTTGAGGGGCCATTCCTGAACAAGCAGCGGCTCGGCGCGCAGCCGCCAGACGTGATCGCTGCCAGCCTTGAACTGGTGCAGCGCTTTCATGCGATCGCGCCGATCCGGGTGTTGACGCTGGCACCGGAAGTCGATGGCCACCTCGACCTGATCCCGCAGCTCGCGGCAATGGGAATCCGGTCCCAGATCGGCCACAGCGCGGGCACGTATGACGACGGTGTGGCCGCGCTGAACGCCGGGGTGGCGGGATTTACGCATTTATACAATGGCATGACCGGGATGGACCACTACCACGGTGGCATCGTGGGGGCGGCGCTGGCGCACGCGGAATATGGCGAGATCATTCCCGACCTGATCCATGTGCAGCCGGCCGCCCTCAAAGTGGCCCTGCGGGCGATCCCGCGCCTGTACGGCGTCACCGACGCGACTGCAGCGACTGGCATGCCGGACGGCGAATATGCGCTGGGCACCCAGCGTGTGCTCAAGTGCGGCGGTTGTGTGCGCCTGGCCACGGGCTCGCTGGCCGGCAGTGTGCTGACGATGGATCAAGCGCTGCGCAACTTTGTCAGTCTCGGCCTCGATGTGGAGAATGCCTCGAAGCGCCTGTCCCTCTACCCGGCCGATTATCTCGGTGAATCGGAACGCGGCCGACTGGCGCCTGGGGCCTGGGCCGACATCGTCGTGCTTGATGAATCGCTGCATCTGACCGCCGTGTTCGTTGAAGGCGAAACGATAGATCTCTCCACCCACTCAACGCAGGAGTTTTGATGAATGCTACCTCCCTTTGCGCCCCAACCTGGGCCAGACGCTACATGCTGTTTATTGCCGGCATGGGGGGACTGCTGTACGGGATAGACGTGGGCATCATTGCCGGCGCCTTGCCCTATCTTGAGGCGACTGCCACCCTGGCGTGGCAACTGAGTGCCCAGCAATTGAGCTTTATCGTCGCCGCCGTGCTGCTAGGGTCGGTCATTTCGTCCTTGTTTGCTGGGGCGCTGGCCGACGCCATCGGGCGGCGCCGGGCGATGGTGCTCGCCGGTGCCTTGTTTGCCGCCAGCATCCCCATCATTGCGCTGGCCAATGGCTACACGCCGCTGTTGCTTGGACGTCTGCTGCAGGGTATCAGTGGCGGCCTGATCGGTGTCGTGGTGCCCCTGTATCTGGCCGAATGCCTGCCCGCGCAGCAACGCGGTCGCGGCGCGGCGCTGTTCCAGTTGTTGTTGACGATCGGCCTGGTGGCGGCATCCGTGATCGGCCTGCTGCAGGCGCAAGGTGTAGAGTCTGCCAGCCTGGCGGCGCAAGAACTGAACCGGACGGCCCGCGTCGACGCCATCTTCGCGGCCAAGGACCACGCGTGGCGCACTATCTTCTGGCTGTGTCTGGCGCCGGGGATCGTGTTTAGCGTTGGCGCGCTGATGCTGGGAGAATCGCCACGCTGGCTGGCCCGCCGCGGTTATATGGAGGAGGCACGGCAGGCGCTGCTGCGCACGCGTTCGGCTGACGAAACGTGGGAAGAACTGACAGCGATCAGCCATGCGGCCCGATCCGTGGACGTGGCCGCTGATGGCGGCTCGCTGCTGCAACGTCGCTACGTGCTGCCGTTCCTGCTCGCCTGCCTGATCCTCGCATGCACCCAGGCGACCGGGATCAATTCGATCCTGGCCTATGTCGTCACCATTCTGAACCAGGCTGGCCTGCCCGGCGCGAGCGCGAATGTCGCCGATGTGGCGCTCAAGGTCATCAACGCCGTGATGACGGTCGTCGCGGTGGCCCTGGTCGATCGCAGGGGGCGCAGGTTCCTGCTGATGCTTGGCAGCGGAGGCATCCTGATCGCCTTGCTTGCAGCGGGCTTGCTGTTCCATGGCGTCGAGAAGGGGGCACGTGACCTGCGCCCGCTGATGGAGCAACGCATTCAAGCCGATGAGTTGTCCCTGACACTGGACCCGGACACGTTGCGCGCGCTCGGCACCAGCGCAGGGCCCGCACCGCAGCAACTGACCATTGCCTATTCCTACGGCCCATTCACGAACGTGCAATCGCGCCGCAGCGATGAGCTGGGCATGGCGCCGATGCAGCTGACGCGCGCCGACACGATCAAGGAAGATAGCGTGATCGGCGTGTTTTTCCGGCGCCTTCACTTGAACCCCTTCGCCGATCCGGCGCAAGCGCGCGGACGCGACCTGAGCGCCCGCGATCTGCTGGCGCGCGGCCATCGGCAGCTTGAAACCGAGTTGCGCCAGCAACCTGAACTGCGCGCCTCGATGCTCGCGGTAA
>JANYGW010000038.1 GCA_025359245.1 Massilia sp. | reverse complement strand
GCACCAGTCGGGTGTTGATGCGGTACTCGAGCCCGGCCGCGTCGAGGATGGCGCGCAAGCCGTCGAAGTGCGCGAGCGACGCGGCACCGAGGAAGTCGATGAGGCGCGGCGCTGCCTCGATGACCGGTTGCAGCGCCGGGCTCTTGCTGTCGAGGATGCGCAGCGGATTGGTGTGCAGGCGGCGCTTGGCCTCGGCGTCCAGCAGCGTTTCGTGCTGCTCCAGGTAGGCGATCAGGTCAACGCGGTGGCGCGCGCGCTCTTCGGCGTCGCCGATCGAGTTCAGTTCGAGGCGGATGTTTTCCAGCCCGAGGTCATCCCACAGGCGGCGGCACAGCATGATCAATTCGGCGTCGATGTCGGGGCCGGTGAAGCCGACCGCTTCGACGCCGAACTGGAAGAACTGGCGGTAGCGGCCGCGCTGCGGACGCTCGTGGCGGAACATCGGGCCCTTGTACCAGACCCGTTTCGGGCCTTCGTAGACCAGGTTGTGTTCGATCACCGCGCGCACCACGCCGGCCGTGCCTTCAGGGCGCAGGGTCAGGGCGTCGCCGTTCATCGAATCGGTGAACGAGTACATTTCCTTTTCGACGATATCGGTCACCGCGCCGATGGCGCGCTTGAACAGCGCCGTGTCTTCGACGATCGGGGTGACGATCTTCTGGAAGCCGTAGCTTTTCAGGACCGAGTGCACGGTGTTCTCGAACAGCTCCCACAGCGGCGCATCGGCCGGCAGGATGTCGTTCATGCCTTTGACGGCGGTGATCTTTTCAGGCTTTTTGTTATCGGACATTGGGTAACTTCACGCTAATTTCTATCAACATCGCTCTTGCGAAGGCGAGAGCCTATAGCACCTATGCTCAGCGGTGCTATGGGTCCTCGCCTTCGCAAGGACGACGGGTTTATGCCAACTTGCCGTAATTCGTTCTTACATAATTCAACACGATGGCCTGGAATTCCTCGACGATTTTCTCGCCGCGCAGCGTCACCGTTTTCTGGCCGTCGACAAACACCGGCGCGGCCGGCGATTCGCCGGTGCCGGGCAGGCTGATGCCGATGTTGGCGTGCTTTGATTCGCCCGGGCCGTTGACGATGCAGCCCATCACGGCCACATTCATCCCCTCCACGCCCGGATACAGCTTCTTCCATTCCGGCATCTGGTCGCGCAGATAGGTCTGGATGTCGTCGGCCAGTTCCTGGAACGTGGTCGAGGTCGTGCGTCCGCAGCCAGGGCAGGCAATCACCATCGGCGCGAACTTGCGCATGCCCATGGTCTGCAAAATCTCCTGCGCCACGATCACTTCGCGCGTGCGGTCGCCGCCCGGCTCGGGCGTGAGCGAAATGCGGATCGTATCGCCGATGCCCTCTTGCAGCAGCACCGCCAGCGCCGCGGTCGAGGCGACGATGCCCTTGCTGCCCATGCCCGCTTCGGTCAACCCCAGGTGCAGCGGATAGTCGCAGCGGCGCGCCAGTTCGCGGTACACCGCGATCAGGTCCTGTACGCCCGACACCTTGCACGACAGGATGATCTGGTCGCGTCCCAGGCCCAGCTCTTCGGCCCGCAGCGCGTTCTCGATGGCCGACGTGATCAACGCCTCGTACATCACCGCCTGCGCGCTCCACGGCTGCGCGCGGCCGGCGTTTTCGTCCATGATGCGCGCCAGCAGCGCCTGGTCCAGGCTGCCCCAGTTGACGCCGATGCGCACCGGCTTGCCGTACTTGGCCGCCATCTCGATCATCTGGGCGAACTGGGTGTCGCGCTTGGCGCCCTGCCCCACGTTGCCCGGATTGATGCGGTACTTCGACAGCGCGCGTGCGCACTCCGGATAGTCGCGCAGCAGCGTGTGGCCGTTGTAATGGAAGTCGCCCACCAGCGGCACGTCGATTTCCATCCGGTCGAGCTGTTCGCGGATCGCGGCCACCGCGGCCGCCGCTTCCGGCCGGTCGACCGTGATGCGCACCATCTCGGAACCGGCGCGCGCCAGCTCCTTGACCTGGATCGCGGTGCCGATCGCGTCGGCGGTGTCGGTGTTGGTCATCGACTGCACGACGATGGGGGCGTCGCCGCCGACCCATACCTTGCGCTCGCCATGCGCCACCAGCACGCTGCGGCTGGCGCGGCGCGCCGCGGAGCCCGATGGAATAGCCAGATTCGAAGAAGACATGCGGGACCTGTTACTGGATGTTGACGCGCGCGGTCTTGCCGCCCGGGGCAGCCGGCAAGGCCAGCGCCGCGCCGCGCAAGGTGGCGTCGACCGCGCTCGGTTTGCCGACGATCAGCGTGACCGGCTCGGTCACATTGATGGTTTCGGTCTTGCCGCCCTTGACCAGGCCGGAAAACAGCGCCCTGCCCTTGGCGGGCCGCACTTCGACCCACGAATCTTCACGCACGACCAGCACCAGCGCGTCGGAAGCCGCAGCCGCCGGTGCCGCTGCCGCAACCGCCGCAGGCGCGACGCCAGCAGGCGCGATGCCGGCAGGCGAACCGGCGCCGGCCGCCGTTGTATTGGGCTGGGTCACGGGCGGCACCGAAATCAGCGGCACCGAATTGCTGATCACGGGCCTGAGTTCTTCGGCCGGCTTGGCGCCTGCGGCCGGGTCGGACGTGGCGGCGACCGGCTTGTCCTGGATCGGCTGCGGCAGCACGGTCATGCGCGAATCGGCGCTGGCGCTGGCGCTGGCGCTGGCACTGGCGGCCGGCGCACTGTGTTCGAGCAGCGACTCGGGAATCATGCCCTTGTGCCAGGCGAAGGCCAGCGCGCCGCCGAGCAGCACGGCAACGCCGACCAGCACCAGCGGCAGCTTGCTGGCGCGCTTGCCGTTGGTCGGAAAGCGCACCTGCGAAAACGAGGCGGGCTTGTCGCGCCGCACCGTGGTCGAGGTGGCATCGTTCGGGGCCGGCGTGTCCAGCGCGATCTGCGCCACCAATGGCGCGGCGTCCAGCTTGACGACCTTGGCGTAGGCGCGCACGAAACCGCGCACCACGGCCGGGCCGGGCAAATTGGCGTAGTCGCCCTGCTCCAGCGCGATCACCTGGCGCACCGCCAGTTTCAGCTGGTCCGCTACCTGCTCTACCGTCCAGCCCATCGCTTCGCGCTGGGCGGCCAGGGTCTTGCCCGGAATGCCATGATTATCCGGCACCGGTTGGTCTGCCCATTCTGCACTCATGTTCGATCCTGTCTCACTCATCAAAAGCACCGCGCTGGTACGCTGCAAACTCGGCCGAACCAGGGTGACGGCGCCGCAACTGGGTTGCCAAGCTGGTCTCCGTGCCCTGCTCACCGAGCTTGTGTTCAATCCGGATGGCCAGCCACAACAATTCGGCGGTCATGGTTTCCGGCTTGGTCAGCGCCGTCAGGCGGTTGATAAAAAATCCGGCGCGCGTGTAATTGCGCCGCACGAAATATACCCGCGCCAGGCCGGCGTGGATAGCGGGAAAATCCGGCTCGAAGCGCAAGGCGTCGAGCAGGTAAGCCTCGGCGGCGTCGTAATTCTTCAGTTTCAGTGCGCAGCCGCCGGCGTTGACCATGGCCTTGACCGGCGACTGGTACATCGGGTCGCGCAGTGCCGATTCGAAGTACGGCATGGCCTGCGCGCCGCGTCCGACCTGGCACAGGAAGGAGCCGTAGTTGTTGGCCAGTTCAGGATTGCGCGGCGCAAGGCGCAGCGCATGCTGGTAGTTTTCATCGGCCAGCACCATTTCGCCCATGCTGGTGTAGATCAGCGCGCGCACGCCATACGCATCGGCATACTCGCCTTTGGCCGCCAGCGCCTTCTTGATTTCATCGAGCGCCACGTCGTAATTGCCCGACTGGTAGTAGCCGATGGCCAGCTGCAGCCGGATCGATGCGCGCTTCTCGTCCGAGGTCTCGTCGGAAGCGGTCTTCAGTTCGGTCGTGCTGCCTTGCAGTCCGGCTGCATTGGGCGAGCGGCCCGCGCCGCCGGAACCGGTGCCGCAGGCTGACAATGCTGCGCCCGCGAGCAGGCACAGTAACAGGCGCGTCACGCCGCGCTGCGACAGGCCCGGCTTCAAGAAGGAATCTCCACGATGCGCCCGAAATCGGCGCCAAATTTTTTCTGGTATTCGGCCATTTTTTCCATACGCTCCTGCACGCGAGTGCGGTCTTGTACTTCACCGGCCAGCTGGCCGCATGCGGCGTCGATATCGTCGCCCCGGGTCTTGCGAATCGTGGTCACGATCCCGGCATCCATCAGCACCTGGGCGAAGGCCTTGATGCGCGGATTTTTCGAGCGCAGCAGGCCCGACTCGGGAAACGGATTGAAAGGAATCAGGTTGAATTTGCACGACACGCCGACCTGGCGGTCGAGCACCAGCGCGACCAGCTCGCGCGCGTTCTCGTCGCTGTCGTTGACGCCGTCGAGCATGCAGTACTCGAACGTGATGAAGTCGCGCGGCGCAAATTCCAGGTAGCGGCGGCAGGCGGCCATCAGCTCGCGCAGCGGGTATTTTTTATTCAGCGGCACCAGGCCGTCGCGCAGCGCGTCGTTGGACGCGTGCAGCGAGACCGCCAGCGCGACCGGCACTTCCTGCGACAGCTTGTCCATCATCGGCACCACGCCGGAGGTGGACAAGGTGACGCGGCGGCGCGACAGGCCGTAGGCGTTATCGTCGAGCATCAGCTTGAGCGCGGTGACGGTCGGCTCGAAATTGAGCAGCGGCTCGCCCATGCCCATCATGACGACGTTGGTGATCTGGCGCTCGCCCTTGGGGCCGGGCTCGATGCCCTTGGTGCGGCGCAGTTCGAATTCGGCCATCCACAGCTGGCCGATGATCTCGGACACCGACAGGTTGCGGTTGAAGCCCTGCTTGCCGGTCGAGCAGAAACGGCAGTTGACGGCGCAGCCGGCCTGGGTCGAGATGCACAGCGTGCCGCGGTTTTCTTCGGGGATGAACACCGTCTCGACCGCGTTGCCGTTGCCGACGTCGACCAGCCACTTGCGCGTGCCGTCGGTCGACGTATGGTCGCTGATGACGGCCGGGGCGCGCACTTCAGCGCGCGTGGCCAGCTTGTCGCGCAGCGACTTGGCCAGGTCGGTCATCGCGTCGAAGTCGCTGGCGCCGAACTGGTGTATCCAGCGCTGCAATTGCTTGGCGCGGAACGGCTTCTCACCCAAGTCGGCGCAATAGGCGACGAGTTGCGCGGGATCGAAGTCCAGCAGGTTGGTGAGAGTGCTCATATTCTGTATTCCAAAAAGCCGTTGCAGCGCGCTCGCGCAGCCAGCAACGGCGGCAGTGAGAGGCGCCAAGGGAAGGCGCCCCCACCTTGTTGCTAATTACTTCACTTCTGGGAAGAAGTAAGCGATTTCTGCTTTTGCAGCGTCGACAGCGTCCGAACCGTGCACGGCGTTGGCATCGATGGAATCGGCGAAATCGGCGCGGATCGTGCCTTTTTCAGCTTTCTTCGGATCGGTCGCACCCATCAGGTCACGGTGGGCCAGGACAGCGTTTTCGCCTTCCAGGGCCTGGATCATGACAGGGCCGGAGACCATGAAGTCGACCAGGTCCTTGAAGAAACCGCGCTCTTTGTGGGCAGCGTAGAAGCCTTCAGCCTGTTCGCGCGACAATTGCGTCATGCGGGCTGCAACGATTTTCAGGCCAGCGCCTTCGAAGCGGCTGTAGATTTGGCCGATTACATTTTTTGCAACTGCGTCTGGTTTGATGATCGACAGGGTGCGTTCGATTGCCATTTGTAAAAACTCCAATAAAAAGAAAGGTTTAATGTCGAGCGACTACACTCAATCAACCTTCGATTTTACCATATTTCACTTCTGCTCTACCGATAATGCACGGGCTGGCCAGGAAGTGATAGAGTGGCGCCAGCAAATGCAGACTGGAATAAGGCAATTTTGCGCGCTTTTTGCCAGTCATGCTATTCTTTTGGAAGCATTACCACCCTTCGGAGGCACCATGTCAGACATTTTCAATCAAGAATATACGCCGGCCGTACCGAGCCTGGACGTGCGCCAGAAAGTCATGCGCAACACGTATTGGCTGATGGCGCTGGCCATGATCCCGAGCGTGCTGGGCGCCATGATCGGCGTGAAGTACAACGTGCCGATGCCGCGCGGCTTCATGGGCCTGATCCTGTTCTATGGCGTGACCTACGGCTTCATGTATGCGATCGAGAAAACCAAGGATTCGTCCAACGGCATCGGCGTGCTGGGCCTGTTCACCTTCTTTCTCGGCCTGTGGCTGACGCCGCTGCTGACCCATACGCTGAGCATGTCCAACGGCGCCAGCCTGATCATGATGGCGTTCGGCGGCACGGCGTCGGTGCTGGCAGTCATGGCGACCATCGCCACGGTCAGCAAGCGCGACTTCTCGATGATGGGTAAATGGCTGACGGCCGGCACCGTCATGCTGATCCTGGCGTCGCTCGCCATGGCCGCGTTTAACGTATCCGCCGGCCAAGTCGCCATGTCGATGCTGGCGATCGCCATTTTCTCCGGCTGGATCTTGTACGATGTGCAAAAAGTCGTCAATGGCGGCGAGACCAACTACATCCGGGCGGCCATGATGCTGTTTATCGACGTGTGGGTGATCTTCTCGAACCTGCTGTCGCTGCTGGGCATGGGCGGCAGCCGCGACTGATCGCGCGGCGTCAAAAAAGCCGACCCGCGGGTCGGCTTTTTTACGCCTGCTCGCCTGCGCGAGGCAGATCGATCAGGCCTGCCTGGCCTTGCGGCGGCGGGCTGCGCCGAGGCCAACCAGGCCAAACCCGATCAGGGCCAGAGACTCCTCATGCAATTTTCGTGACTCGCATGCAAGGCTTATCGACAGCATGGCCAGCGCCGCGCGTGCGCTTCCGCTTAGTACTGCTGAACGACCGCGTAGGCCGCCTTGACGACCTTGGCCATCCGGACGTAATCGAGCTTCTCGTAGGTGTCGCCTGCATGGTGATAGTTCGGATTGCGCATGAATGCGGTGTCGGTGATCATCATGGCCGGGTAGCCCTGGTCCCAATAGTTACGGTGATCCGACAAATCGATGCCCGGCATCATGCGCGGCGCATTGATCGAGTACACCGGCAGGTCGCTCGCCCCTGCCATCAGCGCCTTGGCCCTGCGCGTGTCCTGGAACGCGCCGAATTTGCCGACCAGGGCAATGAAGTCGCCGCGGTCGGAATACAAGTGGGACATCGACGGCACCGAATACGACTGGCTGCCGGGCGCATCGCTGAAAAAGCCGATCATCTCCAGCGACAGCATCAGGCGCACCTCGCGCCTGGCCGCCTTGAGCGCTGCGGCGTGCCAGGCGCTGCCCATGTTCTGCGAACGAAAGTTGGGCGGCTCCTCGAGCGTGTAGGCGACCAGCTCGACGGGGCGGCTTGGCGCCGTCCGGCCCAGCAAGCGGGCCAGTTCGAGCAAGCCGGCCACGCCGCTGGCGTTGTCGTCGGCGCCCGGCGTGTGGGTCGCCGGCCCAAAGCCGCGCGCGTCGCCCGCTGCAGCGGCATTGCCGTAGCTGTCGTAGTGGGCGCCGACCACCACGACGGGGCCGTTGGCCGGACCGAAGTGGGCGATGATGTTCTTGTAGCTCGCTTCCTGCACCGTCACCGTTTGCACCGTCACGCTGGCGCCGCTCGCCCTGAGCTGCCCGAGTATGTACTGGGCCGCCGCCTCCAGGTGATCGAACTGTTCGAAGCTGCGCGGGTACAGCGCGACCGACAGCTTCTTGACGTGCGCTTCGAGCAGGGCCGGGTCGACCTGCGGCGTCGCTGATTGGACAGGCGTGACGAAGGGTTGCACCATGAATGCAATCAGGCCGGCGGCGCCGAGCCAGATCACGGCGGTCGTTCTCAAGACTTTGAATCGCGTGCGCATTGTTCGGGCTTTCTAAGGAGTGACTGGGACGTCAAGTCGCATGTGTACGCGCACGGGCAGAGACCTCGACCCAGGAGAACATACATCACGCCACCAAACCAGTGCGGCCTATGCCTGCTCGGCAAGGATGACGACGGCCCTGCCGTTGCGCAAACGCGAAATCAGGCCATCCTCTGAAATCCAGTAGTCATCAGGCACCATCAAATTTTTCCAGTCATGTGAACCTGAACATGCCGGGCAGAGCTGGCGCCCCCGATAATCATTTCTTCTGGATCTTGTTGTGCACGTCATTGACCATCATTAAAGCGGCGGAGCTGAAGAACTTGTGATACTCGGCGACCATTTCGCCGTTGATGATGACCGGGTCGGTGTCGACGTAGCTCTTCGCCAGCTCGATGTCCGGCGTCGCGATGATGAACAGGCCGCGCATGCCGTCGACACCGTCCAGCGGACCGGCCACGGCCAGCTTTTTCTCGCCGGCCAGGCGGTTGATATTGGCGAAATGCCCCTTGAACATCTCAGTGCGCGCCGGCCCTTCCGGCATTTTCCGCGGACCATTTTTCAGGATGACGAGCACATAGCTGCGCATGCCCTGGTCATTGGCGCCGAGGGATTTGGCCAGCTCGGCGTCATACACCTGGAGCACCGGAGTGGACTGCGCCTGGACAGCGTGCGGCGCAATGGCCATCAGGCTGCATGAAATAAGTAGTGCTTGCTTCCACATGGTTGCGCTCCTAAAAATATAAGATTGAGTCCCCCTACGGTGCCGGACTTGCAAGCCGCTGCTGCAACGGCCGCCCCAGCGCCGCGACTGCGACCAAGGCCATCACCAGGCCGGCGGCAAACCCGAAACTATGCCCCGGTTTGATCGCCCCGCTGACATACAGATCGAGCACAAACTGGATCGCCACAATGATGGCAGCGGTCGCGATGACATGCAGCGGCATCGAAAAGCGCCGGAAGGCGATCAACAAAAAGCCGCACAGCGCGAGCATGGCCTGGGATGCGCCCGAGCTGACCAGCTCAGGATGGAGCAACACGCTGGCAAACTGGCCGACCGAACCGCCGATCAGATACACCAGCGCCAGCGCCAGCAGGCCGGCACGGCGCTCGATTGCCGCGCCAAGCACGAAGATGGCGCAGCTATTGAAAAGCATATGCATGAAATGCACATGCAAGAACTGGGACGTCAAAAGGCGCCACCATTCGCCGCGCGCCATTGCGGCGCCGTCCACGGCACCGACTTGCAGCAGCAGCGCTGATTTCTGGGAAGCGAATATGGGCAGCTGAAAATGCCTGGCGACCAGCAGCCACGCAAGCAGGAAGCTGAATACGAGGGCAATGCCAAGAACAGGAATGTGTCGACGTGGATGCATGGGGCCGTGGGGAGAATGGGCTTGACGTTATGTCAACGCAGTATGATCGCTGCGCGCAGATTATTCAAGCGCTTGCGGGAGTAGCGCGTGCAGGCGCTTGCGGATGCCGACATACGAAATCATTGCCCCGGCAAGTCCCGCCAAAAAACACCCCAAGATGAGCTCGAACAATTGGCTGCGCACGCTGCCCAGGGCCAGCACTTGAGGCGCCGTCCCAATATAGGTGACGCCAAGTTCATCGCCCGTTGTCAGCGCCTCGCATGGCTGGCCAGCATCATTGGCCAGCACCAGCCCCCTGATTTTCCGCTCCGTCGCCATGAACTCAAAGCGCAGGTAGTGCTTTTTCCCGGGCTCGCAATCTATGCCCGTGATCCGGGCGCTGGCGACCGTGCCGGCGGCTGCCAGCCAGGCCAACGGCAGGACTTGCGTGAACACCAGGGCAAAGAGTGCCGTTCCAATGATGGCGGAAACCCTGACTGTCAGATCCTCATCGCCGTCACGGCGCGACGCATACCAAAAGCAGGCAAGCGCAAACAGGACCAACAACAACTGGCAAAACCGCAGCATCAGCATTTGCGCAACTCTTTGCGCACGACGAGCTTCAGTCCAGACCACACTTCATTGACGGCGCAGACCTTGACGTCCACGAATCCCAGCGGCAGGGCCAGCTCGCGTATCGTATCTTCGGTCACCGTGGTCGCCACCCTGGACGCCTTCTTCGGCCAGGATATCCACACGATGGCATCGCTCCTGAGCGCCGCCCTCATGCCGCC
Source organism: Massilia sp. (assembly GCA_025359245.1). Classification (GTDB taxonomy): domain Bacteria; phylum Pseudomonadota; class Gammaproteobacteria; order Burkholderiales; family Burkholderiaceae_D; genus Telluria_A. The sequence continues at coordinate 25,497 of JANYGW010000038.1, read as the reverse complement.
CAGCTGCCTGGCGAGCTCCTCGCGCGAGGTGACGAAGACGTGAGCAATGTCGACCTCCTGCGACGCCCCCGCCTCGAACACGACATCGTCCGGCAAGGGCGCAAGCAGAAGCCGGTAATCTTCCGGCGCATCCAGAACCAGCACGCGGCTCGACGCCTTCACGCCAAGCTTTTTTGCCAGCGCAGTTCCCGAGTAGCCGATGGCTTGCACACGCTTATCGTTCATACGTCCTGATCTCGAGCAGGTGCCGATTGGGGTCGTTGAAATACAGCGTCGGCGCCAGGCCGCGCGCACCGGCTTCCTCTCCGGCTCCGGTATTCGCGCCGACCGAATCGAAGGTGGGGCCGTAGCCGATGCCAGCCGCCTTGATGCGGCCGAATATGTCGTCGAACTCGCCCTTCGAGACAGTGAAGGCGTAGTGTTCAAAACCGGGCGTGCCCCAAGGCGCCAGCTGAAGCTGACAGTCGGGACCGACCCGGATGACGGCAAACGGCCCATCCATGCCCTGGGCGGCGAAGCCCAACACCCCGGTGTAGAAGGCGACGCTGGCGTCGAGATCGTTGACTTTGACGATGATGTGATCGAGTGTGGCCATGCTGCGCTCTCCCCTGCCCTTCAGCAGTACCGGCGTTTAACTTCGGCAACCGAGGCGGCGATCAGCCGTTCCAGCACGCCCATGTCGACATCGGACAGCGTGCGGATATGCAGGCAGCCCTTGCCCATCTTGTGGCGTCCGAGCAGCGCCAGCAATGCCTGCTGGCCGGTGCCTTCGGCGGCGAGGTAGACGCTGATATCGCCTTTTCTGGATGAAAACCCGGTCAGTCCTGCATCGCCTTCGTGTCCACTGGCGTACTTGTAATGGTAGCTGCCAAAGCCGACAATGCTGCTGCCCCACATTGCCGGCGCCGCCGTCGTGATGCGCGACATCATTGCCGCGATGGCCACGCAGTCGCTGCGCCGCCGCTCGTCGCCGATCGCGGCCAGATAGGCGTCGACGCTGGCCGCAGTGGGCCTGGTCTTGTTTTCAGCCACGTTCGCTCTCCGGATTAGCGTCCCGCGTTGCCCTGCTAGAACGCTTTCAGCACGCCATCATTTGCCGGCGTCCCACAGCAGGACCGTCAGCGGATTGCGATCCGCCGGATCGTAAAATACCCGCCATTCGCGCCGTTTCCCGCAGCTGTCGACGAACCAGGCTTCATTGTATCGCTCTGGCAGGTAGTGCCGATAGACCTTCTTGACATCATCGTAGATCGTGAAACGCGTCAACGGCAAGCGCTTCAATTCGAGCGCGGTGAGCGCGCTGCAGCGGCCGATGCCTTGCGTGCCCTGCGCTTCCGTGACGGCGATGAAGTCGGCAATCCAGGCGACCGTGCCAGCGTCCGTTTGGGAAGTCCTGAACGCTGCGCGCGCATCATTTTTCCACGATTTGGAAATCTCGCTCAACTGCTGCGGCGCGACCGATTGGCGTGTGTCGTTGGTGAGAAAGTGCCCCTTCCCCTCATAGTCAGTGGTCTGACAAGCGGAAACGCCGAGTGCGAGCGCGAGCATGACAATTTTTTTCATTGGATTTTTCTTGACATAAGATCAAGCCAGTATGACGCCAAAAAGTCAATTGCTCAAGGTCGAGCGCGTTTTTTCAAGCAACGAAAAAAGCGTGTCGCGGACAAGTGGGATTCCACGCTCGCGGCGGTCGGTCCGGCCTTGTTTTCAAGCAGGTTTATCACCAGGCGTTGCAAGCTGCGCGCGCTGTTCCGGGGTCAGCACCTTCGGCGCGACCACTGGCGTACCCTGCTCGGCGTTGAAAAACGGCGTGCGCCGGTAGCTGCCGTCCAGGCGCGCCCGCAGCAGCTTCGACGCGAATCCGGCCATCGTCGCCATCGTGCCCCAGGTCGAGGACGGGGGATGACCCTGCGCGCCTTTTTTCGCCCCGGTACGCATGCGGACCGGTCCAAAAACATCGTCGAGACGGCCGGACGCATCGTCCAGGCAGGAGTGAACCAGGCCGACATAGGCCATCCTGATGTCACGCGAGGTGTTGCCGATCGGGGTATTGCAACAACTGGCATACCAGCGCAGCATGCCCGTCCCTGACAGCGACATGCAGGCGAGCGCCTGCTGGCCATCGGTAAAAGTGACCGACTGCGGATGCGTCGCGATGATGTCGGTGCCGCCCAGCGCGTCGAGTATGCCGCCGGCATTGCCGAGGAATTGGGCAAAGGCCCGGCAATCCTTGCAGTAGCACACGATCCGCGTGCATTTTTCAGGCTGGCTGACATGCCCGCGCAGCGTGCCGCATTGGCAGCGCAATGGATGATTCATCGATACCCCCAGCTGTCACGACGGCACCGGGATGGCGCCTGTCATCAGAGATCGTTGCTATTGCTTTCCGGCTGCAGCTCAAACACCGCCATCGATTCTACGTGCGACGTGTGCGGAAACATGTTGACCACGCCCGCCTTTTTCAAGACGTAGCCCGCTTCGTGGGTCAGGATGCCGGCATCGCGCGCCAGCGTCGACGGGCTGCACGACACGTACACGATGCGCGAGGGCAGCATCTCCGGGTGGCTCAGCTTCAAGTGCGCCAGCGCCTGCACCAGCGCCATCGCGCCATCGCGCGGCGGGTCGATCAGCATGCGGTCGAACTTGCCCAGCGCGGCCAGGTCTTCGTTGCTCACGTCGAACAGGTTGCGGGTCGAGAAGCTGGTCTTGTCGGACAGGCCGTTGGCGCGGGCATTCTCGCGTGCGCGTTCGGTCAGCGCGGTGCTGCCCTCGATGCCGACCACTTCGCGGCACAGCGTCGCCAGCGGCAAGGTGAAGTTGCCCAGGCCGCAGAACAGGTCGGCCACGCGGTCGCCCGGCTGCACGTCCAGCAGATTGAGTGCCTTGTGCACCAGCACGCGGTTGATGTGGTGATTGACCTGGGTGAAGTCGACCGGCTTGAACGGCATCTTGACGCCGAACTCGGGCAAGGTGTAGAACAGTTCCTTGTCCAGCGGATAGAACGGCGCCGCCGTTTCCGGCCCCTTGGTCTGCAGCCACCACTGGATGTTCCACTGGTCGGCAAAGGCCTTGAGCAGCACCTCATCGGCCGCGCTCAAGGGCGCCATGATGCGCAATACCATCGCAGTGGTCTCTTCGCCGACCGCCACTTCGATCTGCGGCACCTGGTCGTAGATCGACAGGCTGCCCACCAGCGCGCGCAGCGGCATCAGCATCGCGGCCACGTGCGGCGGCAATATCTTGCAGTCGCTGATGTCGGCCACGAAGGCGGAGCGTTTCTCGTGGAAGCCGACCAGCACCGTCCCCTTCTTGACCACGTGCCGCACCGACAGGCGCGCGCGGTAGCGGTAACCCCAGGTCGGCCCGTACATCGGGCGCATGATGTTGTCGGCCTTGACCTTGGAAATGTGCCACAGGTTGTCTTCCAGCACGCGCTGCTTCATCGCCACCTGGGCCGACGGCTCCAGGTGCTGCATCGAGCAGCCGCCGCAGTAGTCGAAGTGCTGGCATTTCGGCTCGACCCGCATGGCCGAGGCGCGGTGCAGGACCGTCATGCGCGCCGCTTCCCAGTTCTTCTTTTTCTTGAACGTCAGGAAGCTGACCTGCTCGCCCGGCAAGGCGCCTTCGACAAAAATCACCTTGCCCGGCGAGCCGTCCTCATTGGCGAGGTGGCCGACGCCGCGGGCGTCCATGTCGAGGGATTTGATGTCGAGAATGGTGTCTTGCATGGCGAAAAACACGCGCAAAGCGTGGCATGAGAGGTCAAAAAAAGGGAAACAGGAGGGGGCAGCGCTGCGTTTCAGCCCGCGCGCATCATAACAGCGAATCCCGCACCACGCCACGGGCGGCCATGGCGCGCTTGAGCTTGACCAGCGCTTCCTGCTGGATCTGGCGCACCCGCTCGCGCGTGACGCCCATCTCTTCGGCCAGCGTTTCGAGCGTGGCCGGGTCGTCGTTGTCGAGCCCGAAACGGCGCATGATGACGATGCGCTGCTTGTCGGGCAAGCGCGTGAGCCAGTCGCGCACCAGCAGGGTCATCTCGTGGTGCTCGGCGCGCGCATCGGGGCTGTCCTCGGCGTCGCCGGGCAGCATGTCCATCAGGCTCGATTGCGGATCGTTGTCGAGCGGGGCGTCGAGCGAGGTGGCGTGCTCGGACAGCGCCAGGATGTCCTGCACTTCCTCGACCGGGCGGCCGACCAGGCTGGCGATGTCTTCGGCGCTGGCATCCTTGCCGTCGTGGTGCTGGGCTTCGAGGTGGTATTTGGCGCGCAGGATCTGGTTCAGCTCGCGCACCATGTGCACCGGCAGGCGCACCGTGCGCGCCTGGTTCATGATGGCGCGCTCGATGCTCTGGCGAATCCACCAGGTCGCGTAGGTGGAAAAACGGAAACCGCGCTCGGGCTCGAACTTGTCGATCGCCCGCATCAGGCCGATGTTGCCTTCCTCGATCATGTCGAGCAGCACCACGCCGCGGTTGATGTAGTGCTTGGCGATCGACACCACCAGGCGCAGGTTGTGTTCGATCATGGTCTGGCGCGCGGTGAAGTCGCCCGCCTTGGCCAGCGTGGCGTAATGCACTTCCTGCGGCGCGGTCAGCAGCGCGCGGGTGCCGATCTGGTTCAGGTAATGCTGGGTGGTGTCGGTCGACAGTTCGGCGGCCAGCACCTTTTTCAGTTCGTCGACGCTTTCCAGGGCCACCCCGGGGACCGGGGCGCTGTCGGAGTCGCCCGACTCTTCCGCTTCGATCACAGCCTCGTCCATCGGCTCGTCCGGAAAATCTTCCGAAGCGGCGTCTTCATCGAGCTGTTGCTGTGACTGTGTCATGGGCGACCCTGGTGGCCGGGCAAACAGTTTAACGGTTGGGCAGGAACCTCGACGGATCCACCGGCTTGCCCTGCTGGCGGATTTCAAAGTGCAGCTTGACCGAATCGGCGTCCGAATCGCCCATTTCGGCAATGACCTGACCCTTGTTCACGGTGTCGCCTTCCTTGACGACAATGTTGCGGTTGTGGGCATACGCCGACAACAGGCTATTGCTGTGCTTCACAATCACCAGATTACCATATCCGCGGATGCCGCTACCGGCGTACATGACTTTTCCGGCGCCGGCGGCCATCACCTGTTGCCCGGCGCGTCCGGCGATGTCGATACCCTTGTTCTTGCCTTCGTCGAAGGTGGCCACGATCTTGCCGTTGGACGGCCACATCCAGCTCAATTTATCGTCGTCGGTGGCCGTCACCACGCTGCCGGCGGCAATGCCGGACTTGACGGCGAGCGCGGGAACGTCGGCCCCCTCATGCTTGTCTGCCGGTTTGACATCGGCTTTGCCGTTCGCGTTCTCGCCTTTGTGCGCCTCGGCCAGCGCGGCGTCGGAATACGGCTTCTTGTCGGCTTTCGGCGTGCTCTTTTTCGGCACCGGCGGCGGCGCCGGCTTGGTGTCGGGCAGCGGCACCGGCGTCGTTTGCACGCCGGCGACCTGGTCGGGCGGCGCCACGCGCAGCACCTGGTCGACCTTGATGTCGTTCGGGTTGGCCAGGTTGTTCCAGGTAGCCAGGTCGCGGTAATTCTGGCCGTAATCGAGCGCGATGCCCATCAGCGTGTCGCCGCGCTTGACGGTATAGAAGAAGCGTTCGTCCTTCGGTTCTTCGGCCGCGGCCGGCGCCGGCCGGGCTTCAACGACAGCGCTGCGTTCGACGACGGGGGCCTGGCGCAAAACGCTGTTACAGGCGCTGAGCAATCCGAGGGTCAGGGCCAGCAGGAGGAGGTGGCTTGTGCGATTCATTCTCATAGTGTGTAGGTCGTCATTCTTGGGCACGGCCTCAAACGGTGCCAGGACGCAGGGGGACAAAATGGCACCCCTCAAGCGTTTCATGCAGCCATTCGGATTTGCCGGTGCGCGTAATCAGTTGCAAATGCTGGACGCGCGCGCCAACGGGCGCCACCAGGCGGCCGCCGATGGTCAGCTGCTCCAGCAGCGCCTGCGGCACCTCGAGACCGGCCGCGGCCAGGATGATACCGTCAAATGGGGCGGCCTGCGGCAGGCCAAGCATACCATCTCCGAAGTGCAAGCGCAGATTGGGTATGCGCAGGGCACGCAAGTTGTTCTTGGCCAGCTCGTGCAGGGCCTTGATGCGCTCGATCGAATACACCTGGCGCGCCACGCACGACAGCACCGCCGCCTGGTAGCCGCAGCCGGTGCCGATTTCCAGCACATTGGCCAGCTGGCCGCCGTTGCGCATCACTTCGATCATGCGCCCGACGATATACGGCTGCGAAATAGTCTGGTTGTGGCCGATCGGCAGCGAAGCGTCGATGTAGGCCTGGGCCGACAGCGCCTCGTCGATGAAACGGTGGCGCGGCACCGCTTCGAGCGCGCCCAGCACCAGCTGATCCTGCACGCCCTGCCTGGCCACGCGCACGACCATCGCGCGCCGGATCGCGTCCGACACCATCAGGTCGGCGCGTGGCGTCTGCTGCGGTGCCGGCTGGGCGCGCGCCAGCGCGTCGCTGTGCGACTTCGATGGCGAGGCCACCCGGGCCGGCGCCACGTAGGGCTTGATCACCGTGGTATGGGCGGCGTTGCGGGTCGCCGTCTGCGGCGTGGCGACCTTGGCCGGGGCGTACGCGCCCGGCTTGGCGGCGCCGCCCGTGACCGACGACAGCGGCAAGGGAAAGGTGCTGCGCTTGTCCTTCATGCCAGGCCCCGCGCCAGCATCGCCAGCTCGGCCTTGTGGGTCAGGTCGATCTGCAGCGGCGTGATCGACACGGCGCCCTGCGCGGTGGCGTGGAAATCGGTGCCCTCGCCCGCGTCGAGGCAGGCGCCCGGCGGGCCGATCCAGTAAATGTCGCGCCCGCGCGGGTCCTGGGCCCGGATCACCGGCTCGGACGGGTGGCGCCGCCCGAGCCGGGTCGCGCGCAGCGGTCCCAGCGCCTCGTAGGGCAGGTTCGGAATATTCACATTCAGCAAGAACGGCGAGGCCAGGCCGTCGAAGCGGCGCTGCACGATGTCGCGCGCCATCCGGGCCGCCGCATCGATGTGTTGCCAGCCATGGTCGACCTGGGAAAAGGCGATCGCCGGGATGCCGAACAGATAGGCTTCGGTGGCGGCCGCCACGGTGCCCGAGTACAGCGTGTCGTCGCCCATGTTCTGGCCGTTGTTGATGCCGGACACGACCAGGTCGGGGCGGTAATCGAGCAAGCCGGTCAGCGCCACGTGCACGCAGTCGGTCGGCGTGCCGTTGACGAAATAACAGCCGTTGGCCGCCTGCTGGACCGACAGCGGGCGGTCGAGCGACAGCGAATTGGAGGCGCCGGAACGGTTGCTGTCGGGCGCGACGACGACGACCTCGGCGATCGCCGCGAGCGCGTCGGCCAGGGCGGCCAGGCCGGGCGCGAGATAGCCGTCGTCATTGCTGATAAGAATTCTCATGCCGCGATTTTACCCGAAGCAACGGCGCCATCGCTGGCCGCGGCCATAAGAATTTCTGCCCGGCACCACGCAAGCGCTACGCCGTCACCGGTCGCCCGGCGGTCGCCTCGAACAAGGCTTCATGCAGCGAAGACACCTCCTCTTGTGTAAACGACAGCAAGGCGTCCATGTCGTTGTCGCGCCGGTAGACCTGCTTGATCAGCTCGATCCCGCGATCGCGCAGCGGATGGAGCGCCTTGGAGAGCAACACCGGATGGCGCAGGCAGTCGGCCAGTTCGCGCGCTTCGCGCTCGCTGTTGTTGTCGATCAGGTCCTGCAGCTGGGCCAGCTTATGGACCAGGCTGTCGGCCTGGCTGATGCTGGCGCGCCCGTCGAGGATGGCGGCGCGCAGCCCCAGCGCGCCGGCATGGGAGTCATGCGGGCCGGACACCATGCCGCGGTTGTTGATCAGGCGCGCGCTGCCCTGCAGCACGCTATCCTCGAGCCGGCGCGCATCGATGCTGTGCCCCTGGCGCGACAGCGTGGTGGCCAGCGCCTGTTTGCTGTTGAGCGTGTGCAGGTCGTCCACGCCGTGCACCCGCTCGTGCAAGCTGACCAGGCGCTGCTGCAGCCGGCAGGCGGCGTCGAGCTGGCCCTGGTCGCTCAGCATCGAGGCCAGTTTCAGCTGGGCCGTCAGGGTCGCCGGATGTTCGGCCCCCAGACTGCGCTCGCGCCCGGCGGCGAGCGCCTCGAGCACCTTGCGCAGGCCGTCGAGGTCGCCCTGCGCGGCCAGGATGTCGGCCAGCTGCTCGCGCGCCTCGAGTGTGAGCGCGTGGTCGTTGCCCAACTGGCGGTCGCGCGCGTCGACGACGTCCTGCTGCAGCTTGCGCGCATGGTTCAGGTCGCCCATTTCGGACAGCAGCATGGCCAGCTGCGCGGCGCAGCGCAAGGTGTCGCTGTGCTCGCTGCCGAGCAAACGTTCGCGTCCCTGCAGCACCCGTTCGTAGACCATGCGCGCGCGCGCGAATTCGCCGCGCCGGGTCAGCGTTTGCGCCTGGCCGGCCAGGCTGTCGAGCGTCATCGCGCAGGCCGCGCCGAACAGCCGCTCGCAATCGGCGATGACTTGTTCATGCAGCGCCAGCGCGCGTTCGAACTCGCCCAACATCGCCAGCGTGGCCGCCAGCGCCGAACGGGCCGCCAGCGTGTCGGGATGGTCGGCGCCGAGCAGGCGCAGACAGTCTTCGTACAGCATTTCGTGCAGGAAGCTGGCCTCGGGCAGCTTGCCGCTGTCGCGCAGCAGGCTGGCCAGGTTGACGCGGCTGCTGCGCGTGTCGCGGTGTTCGTCGCCCAGCACGCGCTGGCGCAGCGCCAGGCTCTCTTCGAAGCAGGCCAAGGCCGGCGCCGCGCGGCCCTGCTCGCGGTACAGCATGCCCAGGTGGTTCAGGTCGCGCGCCAGCGGCAATGCGATGGCGCCGCCGGGGGGGGCGCCGCTCAGGGCGCGGGCACTGGCGATGGCGGACGCCAGCCGCACCTCATCCAAAGATTGCCAGGGAAAGCGGCCGTCGGCCAGCCATTCGAGCAATGCTTCGAAGGTGCGGGTGAGCGAAAAGCGGTCGGCGTCGTGCGCGGCCACGGCCGGCAGGTGCTCGCCGCCGGACATGGCATTGGTCTGCTGCAGCTGCACTTCGTCCAGATAGTTATCGAGCGACAAGTGCGACAAGCGGTAGCACTGGCGCAGCAATTTTTCCAGCGCGGGCTGGTAGCCGGCCAGGCCGCGCTGCGGGTCGCCGCGGCGCCACTGGATGCGGCGCTCGCAGTCGGCGCTGTCGATCGCCGAGGGCAAGGGATAGACCAGCAGCGGGCGCTGCTCTTCCTCGTGGCTGCAGCGGTAATCGATGGCGCGCGTGACGACGCCGGCCAGGCCGTCGAGGCTGCGCTGGTTGGGCGTAAACAGCGTCACCAGCTTGCGCGGCAGCAGCGTGGTGCAGATGCTGACCGCGGCCGAACGGCCGCTGCGGGCGTCGACCAGCACATGCCGGAAGCGCCGCGCCAGGTGCTCGCCGAAGCAGCGAAACAGCGCCGGGCAGGCCGCGAACAGGCGGTCCCAGTCCATGCTGTCGGCGCGCTCGCCGTAGCTGTCGTCGAACAGGCCGGCGCGCATCAGGTACAGCGGGCGGCTGTCGTCGACCCGTTCGACGTACAGCTCCCAGTCGACCGCCTCGAGCACCTGGCGCGCCAGCCCGGTATCGTCGGCGCCGGCCGGCGGCCGGCCCAGCCGCGCCAAATATTCGCTGCAGGCCTGGAAGTATTCGAGCAGTCCGGGGCGCGCCTCGTGGCGCCCGAAATGGTGGTGCAGGCCGGGCGACTCGGTATCCCAGTCGATCATCAGCACGGGCACGGTGGCATTGTGGCGGCTCGCCAGCAAGACGGCCGTGTTGGACAGCGCGACACTGCGCGCCGTGCCGCTTTCGAATGAATAGAACGTGGTGACCTCGCCGGGCGCGCTTATCGGCGGCAGCGTAATGCGTTTGAGTTCCATTAGTGGTGCTCCTCATTATTTTTTTGGGAAGGACAGATCCGGGATATCTCGCCATTCAGGTGGGACATCGGGGAGCACGAATTGGTTGCAGTCATGGCTGGCTGGCGTATACTTTTTTTGATACTGGTAATGGACGACAATGCGCTCGACGATCTTTTTGATGTCGGGAAGGAAGTCCGGGTTCGATTTGAGGTCGCTGGTGGCCATCGTGAAGTGGGAAAAGTCCACGTACAGGCTTGAATTGGTGATCTGCGGCGGCAGTTTTCCAGGGTGCATGGTCATGATGACCGGGATGATCAAATGGCTGGGCATCGTGTACCACTCGCCGCGCTCGCGTTCGAGCATCTGCATGGCCGCGTACTCGCGCCGGGTGTAGCCGTGCGCCTCGTATTTGGGAGTGTAGATCAGCACCATGGCCACGCTTTCGCACATGGCGCGCGCGATGCGGCGGTCGATGTCGTCGCCGCCGCCGAGCTTCTCGGTATCGACGAACAGTTCGTCTTCGGTGTCGAAGTACGGTTCCAGATAGCAGCGCATGGCGTCCGACAGGGCCGCCTTGAAGCGGTTCATCAGCTCGAAGCGGCCATGTGCATAACTGAAAAAACACCCATATCGGATTGCCATTTTCAGCTCCTTTCCAAAATGCCAACTGGCGCGCTCGCACTGACGACTGTAACAAGCTCGGCATTGCTCGCCTTGCGAGCGCACAAGCGCCCCTTGCCGGCGCACGCGGCCAAACTGAGGCATAATTAAAAACAAACGGTCGTACTATTTTCAATAAAACCTACAAAGGAGATGCAATGAAAGCCGTCGTATGCAAAGCATGGGGACTGCCCGACACGCTGGTGGTGGAAGAATTGCCCGATCCGAAGCCGGGTCCGGGCCAGGTCGCGCTGACCATCATGGCGGCCGGCGTCAACTTCCCGGACACCCTGATCATCCAGGGCAAGTACCAGTTCAAGCCGGAGCTGCCGTTCACCCCTGGCAGCGAGCTGTCGGGCGTGGTGCGCGCGGTCGGCGACGGCGTGGCCGGCTTCAAGGAGGGCGACAAGGTCATCGCGTTTACCGCCCACGGCGCCTTTGCGCAGCAGATCGTGGTGCCGGCGCACGCGCTGATGAAGATGCCGCCCGGGATGGACTTCGACACGGCGGCCGCGATCACCCTCACCTACGGCACGTCGCACCACGGCGTCGTCGACCGCGCCGCCCTCAAGGCCGGCGAGACCATGCTGGTGCTGGGCGCGGCCGGCGGCGTGGGCCTGGCGGCGATTGAAATCGGCAAGGCGCTGGGCGCGCGCGTGATCGCCGCCACCTCCACCGACGACAAGCTGGCGGTGTGCCGCGCGCACGGCGCCGACGCCACCATCAACTACAGCAAGGAAGACTTGCGCGAGGCGATCAAGGCCGCCACCGACGGCAAGGGCCCGGACGTGATCTACGACCCGGTCGGCGGCATCTACGCCGAACCGGCGTTCCGCTCGATCGGCTGGCGCGGGCGCTACCTGGTGGTCGGCTTCGCCAACGGCGACATACCGAAGCTGCCGCTGAACCTGACGCTGCTCAAGGGCGCCTCGCTGATGGGGGTGTTCTGGGGCGAATTCGCCAAGCGCGAACCGAAGGCCAACATGGCGGCCATGCAGCAGTTGATGGGATGGCTGGCCGAAGGCAAGATCAAGCCGCTGATCTCGGGCCGTTATACGCTGGCAGAAACGGCGCAGGCGCTGAACGACATGGCCGCGCGCAAAGTGACGGGCAAGGTGGTCATCCAGCCCGGCAAGTAAAACCAGGGCGGACTGCATTGCGCAGCCCGCCCTGAGCGATGCATTACGCTTTCGGCTGGAAGGCTGCTTTCAGCGTGCCGTTATCGAAACCGAGGCCCGCTTCGCCATTCGCGGCATAGCGGTACAGGGCGGCCGAATAAATGCCGGCCAGCGCGCTTTGCACCAGGAAGCCGGTCAGCAGCAACAGCACGAACGCCACCACCACCAGTCCGATCAGCACGGCGCTGCCGGAGTAGGCCGCCAGCAGCAACAATCCGGCGCCGCCGAGGAACAAGGCGATGAACATCAGCCCGAAGAAGGCGCTCATGCCGACCTGCCCGATGACGTTTTCGCCCCAGGTTTGCTTGAGCAGCATGGCGCTGTCCTTGATCGATTCGATCGGGCCCTTGTTGCGCGCCACCAGCACCGGTACCACCAGGAAGGTCGCGACGGTCCAGCCCACGCCGAGCAAGCCGACGATGATGCGGCCGACGAAACCGAGCCGCTCCTGGATCGCGCGCAGGATCACGCCCACGGTGGCGGCAATCACGGCATAGCCGAAGATCGTACCGAGGCGGCTGTTGGCGATGTTCAGGCCGTCGCGCACGGTCGGCGCGCCGCCATCGAGGCGCATCATGGTCGCGCCGACGAGCGCCACGTTGAAATAGAAAATCACGAAGTACTGGACCACATAGAACGCGAAACCGGTCGAGTACAGCATCGCCTTCTGGCCGCTCATGCCGTCGAATGCGCTCAGGCCGAACATCGGCAGCGCGAAGCACAGCACCACGGCCAGCGAGGCGAGCCCCGAAATCAGGGGAAAGACCAGCAAATGGGTATCCTGGCGCAGCACGCTGGCGCTGGCCTTGACGAGCGCGTAGCTGCGCTTGAAACGGTCGAACATGGTGACTCCTTAGATAAATGAAAACGGGCCGGCAAATGTTGCCAACCCGCATTGATATCTAAAATATCACGTCTTTACGTTATCTGTCAGGAAATTTTTCGCGAAGTGCGTCCGCGCGCAAAACGCACACCGGATCCAGACGAGAATATGCTGTTTCATGGTGCGCGCCGGCCAGTGTTTGGGTAACGTATCCAACCAACCGAATCGCGCTTCAGCTAAGCCATGGCCTTGTAAAGGTTGAGCATCACGACGATAAACAGCAAGGATGGCAGGCTGACGCCGCCGCCGGCCTTGATCAGTCGCAAATGGGCCGCGTTATCCTTGTTCAGTCGGTCTACTGCCTCGATGACCGCCACCGCTTTCAGGCACAGTGCAATATTGGCCATGTAGCCCAATGCGATCCGGGTCGCGAAAAAACACAGGATCAGCGCCAGCGCCCATCGGTCGTTCGGATGGATGCTGCGTATGGAACCGAAGATCCACACGGCCAGCAGCGGCGCCATCATCTCCAGTGCGATCGCGAACAGGCCGAACAGGTACAGCTTGCGGAAGAAATACCATTGCACGCCTAAAATGGCGGCCCAGATATTGAAGCCCCCATGCTGGCGTTTGCCCTCCAGCATATTCATCAGCACGCGCGGGTAATGCTGCCCGCCGGCGAACGCGATCAGCTCGCTTTCCGAAATAGCATTCGTCGATGGCGGATCGGTGTCGTCGGTTATCTGCTCACTCAGGTTCATCATCTATTTCGCCTGTTCGGCAATCCAGACATCAATCTGGGATTCCAGCAGGGCGAGCGGCAAGGCGCCGTTGGCCAGCACCATGTCGTGGAATCTGGCCAGGCTGAATTTGGGCCCGAGCGCGGCCGCCGCGCGCTGGCGCAGTTCCATGATCTTGAGCGCGCCGATCTTGTAGCTGAGCGCCTGGCCCGGCCACGCCATGTAGCGTTCGGTGGCGTTGCGCGCATCGGCTTCGCTGTCGCCCACTTCATCGACCAGGAAGCGGATGGTCTGTTCGCGCGTCCAGCCCTTGGCATGCAGGCCGGTATCGACCACCAGGCGCGCGGCGCGCCGCATGTCCAGGATCAGGAAGCCGGCATACGCGTTCGGATCCTCGTACAGTCCCAGCTCCTTGCCCAGCGTTTCGGCGTACAGCCCCCAGCCCTCCGAATAGGCGTTGACCAGGCCGAACTTGCGGAATTTCGGCAGCGGCAATTCCTGCTGCTTGGACAGCTGGAAGTGGTGGCCCGGCATGCCCTCATGCAGGAACAACGACGTCATGCGGGTGCTGCCGTATTTGGTCGCGTCCGGAATGACGGCCCAGAAGATGCCGGGGCGCGAACCGTCGGCCGCGGCCAGCGTGTAATGGTCGGACGCGGTGTCGCGCGACAGTGCCGGTTCGGGGCGGATTTCCAGCGGCGCCTTGGGCGAACTGGCAAACAGCTGCGGCAGCTTGGGCAGGATGCGCGCGTTCAGGTCGCGGTAAGCCTGCAGCACCTGATCCTCGGTCTTGAACGGGCGGTATTGCGGCTGCTGCGCGAGCCAGCGCGGCAAGCCGGCCGGCGCGCCGGCATAACCGAGCTTCGGTCCCAGCTTGACGAATTCGGCGTTGATGCGCGCCATCTCGGCCAGCCCGATGCGGTGGATCTCGTCGGGCGACAGCGTGGTCGTCGTGTGCGCGGCGACCCAGGCCAGGTACCACTGGGCGCAGTTGGGCAGCGCGCCCCAGCCGGCAGTCGCGCGCGCGGCCGGCAGGTATTCCGTGTCGAGGAAGGCGGCCAGCTTGCGCAGCGACGGCAGCACTTTGGTCGATACCGCCTGCAGGTAGGCGCCCTTCAGGCGCGCCTTCTCGCCTGCCGTAAAGCTGGCCGGCAGCTTGCGGATCGGCGCGTAGAAGTCGCTCGTTTCCGTCGTCGCATCGGCCAGCGCCTTAATCTGCGGCAGCAGCGACAGCACCAGCGCCTTCGGCTGCACGATGTTCTCCTTGATGCCGGTGCGCATATTGGCGATGGCGGCATCGATCCACTCCGGCAGCGCCGCGATGCGCTTGAGGTACATCTCATGCTGCGCCAGCGTGACGATCGGCTGCGAACCCTGGCCGCTGCCGAAATTGGCCAGCACCACCGGCAGGCTGTCCATATGCGACATCGGCAGCAAATGGTCCTTGAACGGCTCGAAGCGCAGCCGCTTGTTCATCTCGAAATTGAGCAAGTCGAAGGTAATCAGGTCGGAGCCGGCCAGCTTGCTGCGGTCGATCCGCATCAAGTCCTCGAGCACCCCGTGCAACATGGCGAACTGGCGCGCACGCACGGCCGGCACCAGCGTCATCGGCAGCAGGTCGTCGAAGCGGTTGTCGCCGAAAATGGTCGACGTCACCGGTTCGAAGCGCGCTTGCTCCTCGTAATAGCGCTCGGCCAGGTCGGCCAGCTGGGCAGCGGCCACTTTGGCCGGCGTCGCCACCGCTGGCGCGCCATGGGCGTGCGCCGGCAAGCCTGCAAGGACCATGCTGCCTAGGACCGCTGCCAGAATTACCGCCTTGATCGCTGCCATTGTATGCCTGCCTAGCTTGGTTGCTGCGGTTTGAAAAACGCCACCACGTCCGCTTCCAGGCGGGTGCGCTTGAATGAGGGCAGGCTTTGCCACACCCGTTTGCCGTACGATTTCGAAATCAGGCGCGGGTCGCAGATCATCAGCACGCCGCGGTCGGTTTCGTCGCGGATCAGGCGCCCGGCGCCCTGTTTCAAATTGATGATCGCTTCTGGCAGCGTGTGGTGCATGAAGCCGTTCATGCCCTGCTTTTCCATCACCTCGATGCGCGCGGCCAGCACCGGGTCGTCGGGCGGCGCGAACGGCAGCTTGTCGATGATCACCAGCGACAGCGCGTCGCCGCGCACGTCCACGCCCTCCCAGAAACTCTGGCTGCCGACCAGCACCCCGTTGCCGGCCTTGCGGAACGAGTCGAGCAATTCGGTGCGTCCGCGCTCGCCCTGCACGAACAGCGGATAGTCCAGGCCGCGGTCGGCGAATTCCTTGCGCAGGCGTTCGGACACCTGCTTGACGGCGCGGATCGTGGTGCACAAGAAGAAGGTGCGCCCGCCGGCCGCTTCGATGACCGGCAAGGCGCAGTCGATGACGGCGTCGGTGTAGCCGAACGCGTTCGGGTCCGGCAGCCCGGTCGGCACGTACAGCAAGCCCTGCTCTTCGTAATTGAAGGGGCTTGGCCAGGTCTGCGACGCTTCGCCGGTCAGTCCCATCTGGTTCGAGAAATGCTTGAAGTCGTTCTTGACCGCCAGCGTGGCCGAAGTAAAAATCCAGCTGCGCGGCGTGCCTTCGCGCTGGTTGGTGAAGATCGGCGCGATCGACAGCGGCGTCTTGTGCAGGTGCAGCGAGGACGAATACGCCTCGACCCACAGCACCGCCTGGTCGCCCTCGACCACTTTACCTTTGTTATCCTGCTTCCAGCCGTCCAGCTGTCCGGCCAGTTCCACCGCCCGCACCCGCACCTGCTCGATGGTTTCGGCGCGCGCGGCGTTTTCTTCGAGCGTGTCGATCATCGCCGCCAGCTTTTCCTTGAGCGTGTCGAACGCCGGGAAGAAGTCGGAAGACGGCATGATCTGCGCCAGCGACATGCGCACGATGTCTTGCGGGAAAGTCAGGCGCAAATCGCGCGCGGCCTTCTCGACGGCGGTGACCACCTTGGCCCAGTCCGGGCCGCCGCGCGCGTGCGCCAGGCCTTCGGCCAGCACGTCGCGGCACAGCTCGAGCACCTGCGAGGTCGACACCGTCTGGCCGAAGAACAGCGTGGCGGTGTCGGGCAGCTGGTGCGCTTCGTCGAAGATGATGGTGTTGGCCGACGGCAGCAGCTCGGCCACGCCGGTATCCTTCAGCGCCACGTCGGCGAAGAACAGGTGGTGGTTGACCACGACGATGTCGGCCTGCTGGGCCTCGCGGCGCGCCTTCATGACGAAGCAGTCCTGGTAGTACTGGCATTCGGTGCCCATGCAGGTGTCGCGGGTCGAGGTGACCAGGTTCCAGATCAGCGCGTTCTCGGGCACTTTGGACAGCTCGGCCTTGTCGCCCGAGTTGGTCATCTTGATGAAGCGCGAAATCTCGCGCAAATAGCCGACATCGTCGCGCGAGGTCATGCGCCCGTTCTGCAGCGTGCGTTCAAGATGGTAGTGGCAGACGTAGTTCGAACGGCCCTTGAGCAGCGCCACCGAGACCGGCGCCTTGAGGGCCGCGCGCACGGTCGGTATGTCGCGCAGAAACAACTGATCCTGCAAATTTTTTGTCCCGGTCGAGACGATGGTCTTGCCGCCCCACAGCAGTGCCGGCACCAGGTAGGCGAAGGTCTTGCCGGTGCCGGTGCCCGCTTCGGCGATCAGGGTTTTCTGGTCGGCGATGGCTTGCGCGATCGCCTTGGCCATCTCGGTCTGCGAACGGCGCGGGCTGAAACTGCCGACCGCGGGCGCGAGCGGGCCGCCGGCACTGAACAGGCGGTCAATTTCGGTATCGTATTTACCTGCGGGCGGCACGGGATGGACGACATCGTCGTCGTCGGCGAGGGGGGGCGCGCCCGGCGCCAGAGTAGGATCGGTCAAGGTGGCGTTTCAGTAAAGCGAAGACGGATCAGGCCGGGACGTCCGGCACCAATTGCATTTTCAACAGGGTAATGTGGTCTTTCAACTGCAGTTTGCGCTTCTTGAGGCGGCGCAATTGCAACTGGTCGTGGTGCCCGTCCAGGATTAACATGTCTATGACCGCATCCAGGTCACGATGTTCAACGTCGAGTTCGATGAGGCGGCGCTGGATTTCTTGAACATCTGTCATGGTGTGGTGTTCCGGACGGGTTTATTTCAATGGCGGCATAGGTGCGGGGCCGGAAGCGCATTACAATCGGTAACAATTCATGTCGACACGTAAATAGTCTCCACTTGCAACATTATGCCTCTCCGGTGCATAGTTTAATCCAGACGGACGTTGCCGCCAATATAGATTGAAATTGCCTCGAGAAAGCACTATGGTAACGCAGCCAGTACTCATCACACGTTTATGACTCCATACAAGCTCGAAGCAGGTACTGCACAGCATATCGGCAGCCGCCCACAACAGAACGACCGTGCCGCGATTTTTACCGGCGCGCGCGCGCCCGGCTATATGCTGGCGGTGCTGTCGGACGGCATCCTGGGCGGCGCCTCGGCCTCGGAACAGGTGCTGCACACGGCCAAGCTCGCGTTCGACCAGTTCAAGCCGGGCGACAATCCGAGCACCGACCGCCTGGCCATGCTGCTGCGCGAGATCGTGCTGGAAACGCACATGATCATCAAGATGAACGCCTTCACCACCGAGGAAGAGGCGCATAGCAGCTTTGTCGGCCTGATCATCACCCCGCAGGGCAAGGCGGTGTGGGCGCACGTGGGCGACTCGCGCCTGTACCATTTCGTCAAAAGCGAATGCAAGTCGCGCACCAACGACGCCGAGTACATCGACCACCTGGTCAGCACCGACTGCCTGCCGCTGGAGGCGGCCAAGAGCCACCGCCATTCGAAATTGCTGGTCAATGTGCTGGGCAACCCGCGCAAGGAGCCGTTCACGACGATCGGCAGCCTGGAGCAGGTCAGCGCCGGCGACACCTTCCTGCTGTGCACCGACGGCCTGTGGCATTTCTTCACCGATGCAGAACTGGGCGCCGTGACCAGCAAGGCCACGCCGCGCCAGGCGTCGGAGATGCTGATCAACAAGGCCATCGAACGGGCCCACGGCAAGGGCGACAACTGCACGATGGCCATCATCAAATTCGTCAAGCTGCCCAAGGAAGTGAAGAACTACGTGGTGCAGAAGATGGGCCGGGCAGTTTAAGACTACGCGGTCCGGCAGAATTCACGGCATCGCTTAAGACCACACTATTCAACCAACTTTGGTTTGGGGCGTGTGAACCGTTCGCGCACCAATTCCTGCAGCGCCGCAGGCTTGGGGCTATTTGCTCGCTGCGGCCTCGGCCTTGGCCGCTTTCTTGGCCATTTTTTCCGCTACTTCACGCTGGCGCTTCTCGACGTCGAGCTTGCGCTGTTCGAACGCTTTCGCCCTGGCCGCGCGCTGCGGCGCCTCCGCCTGCTCGTGCGCCGCGTGCTGCGCCACCCGCGCGTCCCGTTTCGCGCTGCGCGACGCCAGCGTGGCCTTCGGCGCTGCCGGAACTTGCTGCACCTGCGCCCGCGGCGGTGGCGGCGGCTGGGCCGCGGCACGCGCTTCCTCTTGTTCGAATTCCTTGAGCGCCTTGGCCACTTCGCGGTCGCGTTCGTCGACCGCGGCCTTGCGCCGGTAGTACTGGGCCTCGTCTTCGATCGCGCTCTGGAGCACCAGCGCGCTGCGGCGCTTCTCCTTGGCGTCGTTCAGGCAATTATTGACGAAGAACTTGGAGTAGCACAGCTGCTCGCTGGCCGCATAGCGCGCCTCGATCGCCGCGCGTTCGATGGCCACCTGGTCGAGCTTGTGCGTGGCCTGTGCGACCGAGGTCGACGGCGCCACCACCGGCGCCACATTCACCGGCAACAGCGAGGGGGTGCAGGCGCCAAGGCCCATCGCGGCGGCGCCCAGCAGGGCCCGGAGTAAGAACTGATGATTCATCTTTGAGCTATCCTATGTGCGTGTCAGGCCAGCGCTTCGGCCGCGCCGCGGCGCTCCGCTTCCATGTATTCGCGCGACTGCATTTCAATGATACGCGAGACGGTGCGGTGAAACTCGTTCGACAGCACCCCTTGCGTGTACAACTCTTCCGGCTCGACCTCGGCCGACATCAGCAGCTTGACCTTGTGGTCGTAAAATACGTCGATCAGCCAGGTAAACCGGCGCGCCTCGGACGACTGCCCGGCCGACATCGCCGGGATCGCCGACAGCACCACCGTATGGAAGCGGCTGGCGATTTCGAGGTAGTCGTTTTGCGAACGCGGCCCGCCGCACAGGGTGGCGAAATCGAACCAGATGATGCCGCCGGCCCGGCGCAGGCAACGGATCTCGCGGCCCTCGATGCGCACGTGCGGATCCTGGTCGGCGCACTCGGCGATCTTGGCGTAGGCGGTGCGCAGCGCCAGGTCGGCCGCCGCGCCCAGTGGCGTGTAGTAGCTGTCGACCTGTTCCAGCGCGCGCTTGCGGTAGTCGACGCCGGCGTCGACGTTGAGCACATCCAGCTGGTCCTTGAGCAGCGCGATGGTCGGCAGCATGCGGTCGCGGTGCAGTCCGTCCGGGTACAGCAGGTCGGGATCGTAGTTCGACGTCATGATGAACGAGACGCCGTTGGCGAACAGCGCCGACAGCAGGTTATACAGGATCATCGCGTCGGCGATGTCGGAGACGTGGAATTCGTCGAAGCAGATCAGGCGGTATTTCTTGGCGATGTTGCGCGCGACGTAATCGAGCGGATCGGCCACGCCCTTGAGCTCATCGAGCTGGCGGTGCACGTCGCGCATGAACTCGTGGAAGTGCACGCGCGTCTTGCGCACCACCGGCACCACCGAATAGAAACTGTCCATCAAAAACGACTTGCCGCGCCCTACCCCGCCCCACAGGTAGACGCCGCGCGGGACGTCGGGACGGTTGATCAGGCGCTTGAAACTGGAAGAACGTTGCGCACGGTAGTCGACCCAGTCCTGGTAGTAGCGCTGCAAGCGGTCGACCGCGCGCTGCTGCGCCGCGTCGGACGTGAAACCGCGTTGGGAGAGCGCGTGCTGGTAGAACTCTTGGACGTTCATGGGCGCTTATAGAAATCGTGAAATCAGTACTATTGCTACAAAATTCAACGTCGTCCTCGCAAACGCGCCCCAAGGTGCTACCCCATGCTGAGCATATTCAGTATGGGGTAGCGCCTTGGCGCGCGTTCGCGAGGACGACGTATTGAAGCTAACTCTTAGAAATTGAGCGAACGCTTGTCGATCGCCAGTGCCGCTTCCTTGGTCGCTTCGGACAGCGACGGGTGCGCATGGCAGATGCGCGCGATGTCTTCCGACGAGGCGCGGAATTCCATCGCCACGACCGCTTCCGAAATCAGCTCGGACGCCATCGGGCCGACAATGTGCACGCCCAGGATTTCATCGGTGGTTGCATCGGCCAGGAACTTGACCATGCCCGACGTATCGCCCAGCGCCCGCGCGCGGCCATTGGCCATGAACGGGAAGGTGCCTGCCTTGTACGCCACGCCGGCCGCCTTCAGCTGCTGCTCGGTCTGGCCTACCCACGCGATTTCCGGCGAGGTGTAGATGACCCACGGGATCGTGTTGAAGTTGGTGTGGCCGTGCTGGCCGGCGATGCGCTCGGCAACGGCCACGCCCTCTTCCTCGGCCTTGTGTGCCAGCATCGGGCCGCGCACCACGTCACCCACCGCCCACACGTTCGGCAGGCTGGTCTTGCAGTCGTCGTCGACCGCGATGAAGCCGCGCTCGTCGAGCTTGAGGCCGACAACGTCAGCGCCCAGGCCGATCGTGTTCGGCACCCGGCCGATCGAGATGATCAGCTTGTCGAACACGGCCTTCTGCGCGTCGCCCTTGGCGTCAAGGTAGTCAACCGTCACGTCCTTCTTGCCGGCCGTGACCTTGTTGATCTTCACGCCCAGGCTGATCTTCAGGCCCTGCTTGGCAAACAGCTTGCCCGCTTCCTTGGCGATCTGCTCGTCGACCGCGCCGAGGAAGGTCGGCAGGCCTTCGAGCACCGTCACGTCCGAACCGAGGCGGCGCCAGACGCTGCCCATTTCCAGGCCGATCACGCCGGCGCCGATCACGCCCAGCTTGCCCGGCACCGCATCGATCGCCAGCGCGCCGGTGTTCGACAGGATCAGCTTTTCGTCGAACGGTGCGCCCGGCAGTTCGCGCGCATTGGAGCCGGTCGCGATGACCACGTGCCTGGCGCTCAGCGTGTCGGCGGAGGGGCCGGTCACGCTGATGCTGTAGCCGCCTTCAGCGGCGCCGGCGAACGCGCCGCGGCCGTGGAAGAAGGCGATCTTGTTCTTCTTCAGCAGGAACAGGATGCCGTCGTTGTTCTGTTTGACGACGACGTCCTTGCGCTTCAACATTTGGGGCAGGTTCAGCGACAGGCCGGCGACATCGATGCCGTGTTCCTTGAAGGCGTGGCCGGCATGTTCGAAATGCTCGGACGACTGCAGCAGCGCCTTCGAGGGGATGCAGCCGACGTTGGTGCAGGTGCCGCCCGGAGCCGGGCCGCCCTTGGCGTTGGCCCATTCATCGATGCAGGCCACCGAGAAGCCCAGCTGCGCGGCGCGGATGGCGGCGATGTAACCGCCGGGACCGGCGCCGATGACGACGACGTCGAATTGTTTTTGTGTGCTCATTTACGTATTCCTTTTATTCTTCCGGTACAAATATCCACATCAGCACGTAGATCGGGATGCTGGCGCCGCCGAGACTGAGGCCGAGCGCGAACACCAGGCGCCACACCCATGATTCCAGGTCCGACACCTTGGCCAGGCCGCCGCATACGCCGCCCAGCCAGCGGTCGGTGCGCGAACGGCGCAGGCGCGAGACTTCGCGCCCAAAGTCACTGCCGCTGCCGCCACCCGACGATGGTTTGTTCAGGTCCACCGAGGCGTTGAGCAGCTTCGCCTTGGCCTTCTCGAATTCTTCGGAGCTGAGCGCGCCGGCCTGGTGCAGTTCGTGCAATCGCTTGATTTCGTCAGAGATGTTCATGATGCGGTAACCTCACAAAAATACGTTCAAGATGGCACGCGCTGCTGCCAGCGCGGCCGCGATTTACAGGTCCAGCAGCAGGCGCGCCGGATCTTCCAGTGTCTCTTTCATGGTGACCAGACCCAGCACGGCTTCGCGGCCGTCGATGATGCGGTGGTCGTACGACATGGCCAGGTAGTTTATCGGACGCACGACAACGACACCGTTTTCGACGACGGCGCGGTCCTTGGTCGCATGCACGCCCAGGATGGCCGACTGCGGCGGGTTGATGATCGGGGTCGACAGCATCGAGCCGAAGGTGCCGCCGTTCGAGATCGAGAACGTGCCGCCGGTCAGGTCGTCCAGCGTCAGCTTGCCTTCCTTGGCCTTGTTGCCGAATTCGCCGATTTTCTTTTCGATCTCGGCGATCGACATCTGGTCGGCATTGCGCAGGATAGGCACCACCAGGCCGCGCGGCGAACCGACTGCGATGCCGATGTCGAAGTAGCCGTGGTAGACGATGTCGTTGCCGTCGACCGAGGCGTTGATGATCGGGTACTTCTTCAGCGCGGCGACGGCGGCCTTGACGAAGAACGACATGAAGCCCAGCTTGACGCCGTGCTCTTTCTCGAACTTGTCCTTGTACTTGTTGCGCAGGTCGATCACCGGCTGCATGTTCACTTCATTGAACGTGGTCAGGATCGCATTGGTCGACTGCGACATCACCAGGCGCTCGGCGATGCGGGCACGCAGGCGCGACATCGGCACGCGTTCTTCGGCGCGCTCGCCCAGGTTGGCGGCGGCAGGTGCTGCCACTTGCTGCAGCGCCGGTTTGGCCGCAGGCGCCGCCAGCGGCGCCGGTGCTGCCGGACGCACGGCGATGGCGCCGATCACGTCGCCCTTGGTGACGCGGCCGTCCTTGCCGGTGCCGGTGACGCTGGCGGTGCTCATGTTGTTATCGGCCAGCATTTTGGCGGCGGCAGGCATGGCGACGTCGCCTTTGCTCGGCGCGGCGGCCGGCGCTTCGGTCTGGACCGGGGCGGCGGTAACGGCCAGCGGGCTGACCTGGGCCGACGCTTCGGTATCGATGATGGCGATCACTTCGCCGGCGACGACGGTGCTGCCGTCCGGTTTCAGGATCTGGGTGATCACGCCGGCGACGGGCGCAGGCAGCTCGAGCACGACTTTGTCGGTTTCGATGTCGATCATGTTTTCGTCGCGGCCAACGGGCTCGCCGACTTTCTTGTGCCATGCCAGCAGGGTAGCTTCAGCGACCGATTCCGACAGAACTGGGACTTTGACTTCGATTTGTGCCATTGTAAAACTCCGTATCTTGTTATTCGCTGCGCCCGGCTCGTGGCCGGGCGCCTGTCAATATTATTTGGTGAGGAGCCGCGCGACTCGCGCGGCGCCCTCGAGCTATTTCGTGAGGATGAACCCCTTCAATTTCGAAAACGCGACGTCCAGCAGTTCCTTCTGCTGCGCATTGTGCTTGTCGCCATAACCGACGGCAGGCGATGCGGAAGCCGGGCGGCCTGCGTAGGCAAGGCGCTGGCCCGAGTCGAGGCTCTCGAAGATGTTGTGCTGGATCTGGAACCATGGTCCCTGATTTTGCGGCTCATCCTGCGTCCAAACCAGCTCGGTCGCGTTCGGGAACTTCTTCAGTTCGGCGCCGAACGACTTGTGCGGGAATGGATACAGCTGCTCGATACGGATGATGGCGACGTCGTTGGCGGCGCGCGTCTTGCGGCTGTTGACCAGGTCGTAATAGACCTTGCCGGAACAGGCGATCACGCGTTTGACCTTCTTGGCGTCGATCTTGTCATCGACTTCGCCGATGACGGTCTGGAACGCGCCCTTGGCCAGTTCGGACAATGGCGAGCTGGCGTCCTTGTTACGCAGCAGCGACTTCGGCGTCAGGATCACCAATGGCTTCCTGAACTGGCGCACCATCTGGCGGCGCAGCAAGTGGAAAATCTGCGAGCCGGTGGTCGGCTGCACCACTTGCATATTGTTGTCCGCGCACAGCTGCAGGAAACGCTCAGGGCGCGCCGACGAGTGCTCCGGCCCCTGGCCTTCGTAACCGTGCGGCAGCATCATGACCAGGCCCGAAGCGCGGCCCCACTTGACTTCACCGGAGGCGATGAACTGGTCGATGACGACCTGGGCGCCGTTGGCGAAGTCGCCGAACTGGGCTTCCCAGATGGTCAGCGTGTTCGGCTCGGCGGTCGAGTAGCCGTATTCGAAGGCCAGTACCGCTTCTTCGGACAGCACCGAGTCGATTACGGTGAACGGCGCCTGCGATTCGGAGACGTTGCACAGCGGGACGTAGGTGCCCGAGTCCCAGCGTTCGCGGTTCTGGTCGTGCAGCACGGCGTGGCGGTGGGTGAAGGTACCGCGGCCGGCATCCTGGCCCGACAGGCGGATCGCGTAGCCGGACGACACCAGCGACGCGTAAGCGAGGTGCTCGCCCATGCCCCAATCGAGGTTGGTTTCGCCGCGGCCCATCGAGGCGCGGTCGGCCAGCACTTTTTCGACCAGCGAGTGGACCTTGAAGTTTTCCGGCACGGTGGTGATGCGCACGGCCAGGCGCTTCAGTTCCGTCATCGGCACGGCGGTGTCGGCACTGTCGGTCCATTTGCGGTTCAGGAACGGCAGCCAGTCGACCGCGTACTTGTTCTTGAAGTTCGACAGCACCGGATCGACCGTGTGCTTGCCGGCGTCCATAGCGTCGCGGAAGGCGGCGACCATTTTCTCGCCGCCGTCGGCCGGGATCGTGCCTTGCGCGACCAGCTTGTCCGCGTACAGCTTGCGGGTGCCTGGGTGCTGGGCGATCTTCTTGTACATCAGCGGCTGGGTCAGCGCCGGCGTGTCCTGTTCGTTGTGACCGAGCTTGCGGTAGCAGATGATGTCGAGCACGACATCCTTCTTGAACTTGAGGCGGTAGTCGAGCGCGATTTGCGTCGCCAGCACCACGGCTTCAGGATCGTCGCCGTTGATGTGCAGCACGGGCGCTTCGATCATCTTGACCACGTCCGAGCAGTACAGCGTCGAGCGCGAGTCTCGCGGATCCGACGTGGTGAAGCCGATCTGGTTGTTGATCACGATGTGGACGGTGCCACCGGTGCCGTAGCCGCGCGTTTGCGCGAGGTTCAGCGTTTCCATGACCACGCCCTGGCCGGCGAAGGCGGCGTCGCCGTGGACCAGGATCGGCAGCAC
>JANYGW010000029.1 GCA_025359245.1 Massilia sp. | reverse complement strand
CGACGACGAGGACGACAAGTTCTCGCCGATCGCCTACCTGTCGTCGGACTTGTCGGAGCCGACCAAGGTGCTCGAGGCCGAACAGGTCACGCGGCTGCAGTCCGAGGGCCTGGAGACGGCGCTGGGCAAGCTCGATGCGCGTTCGCGCCGCATCGTCGAAGCGCGCTGGCTGGCCAACGACGACGGTTCCGGCGCCACGCTGCATGCGCTGGCCGACGAATTCGGCGTCTCGGCCGAACGGATCCGCCAGATCGAAGCGGCCGCACTGAAAAAGATGAAGACCGCGCTGGCCTCGTTCGTGTAATCCCGGCACGCTCCCAAAAAAAAGCGCCTGCGGGCGCTTTTTTCATGGTCCGGAGGCGCCGTTGGGCGTGGCGCGCGGCGCTGGCTGGTCAGTTTGCTATGATTGGTACTTCGTCGCTTTCGGGAGTATGTACACATGACCTACCTGATCCATGCCATCGCCGCCGCCAGCCTGCTCGCCGGCTGCGCTTCCGCCCCAGTCGCCGCCACCGCCAAGGACCAGCCCATGAAGACCGTCACGCTACAGCCGGAACGCACTGTCGCCGTCGGACCCGCGTCCGAGTTGCGCTACGACGGCGTCGAGGATAGCCGTTGTCCGCCCGGCGTGCAGTGCATCCGGGCCGGCGAACTGGCCTACAAGTTCACGCTCACCAGCGCCGCCGGCAAGGAGCTGTTCGGCCTGACCGCCGCCAAACCCGCGTTCGACGCCAGCGGCGTGGCCGGCCTGACCATCGCGCTCGGCGCCAACCCCGAGCCGAAGGTGCAGCCAGCGAACGCTCCGGCGCCGGCGCCGGCCCATCCCGTGACCATCAACATCACCCAAAAATAAACGCAGGATCCCATGTCGACCATCGCTCCGCGCCACCTGACCGTCGTCCTCGCCCTGCTCCTGATTTACCCGTTCGCCGATGCCAAGACCCCGGTCGCCACCGGCACCGGGGGCGCGGTCGCCACGATCAGCGAGCAGGCCTCGCAGTCGGCGCTGGCGATCCTCGACAAGGGCGGCAACGCCATCGACGCCGCGGTGGCGGCGGCGGCCACGCTGGGCGTGACCGATCCGTTCAGCTGCGGCATCGGCGGCGGCGGCTTCATGGTGATCTACCTGGCCAAGGAAAAGCGCGTGATCACGATCGACCACCGCGAAATGGCGCCGGCGGCGTTCACGCCCACCGTGTTCCAGGAAAACGGCAAGGAGATCGACTTCGACACCGCCGTCGCCAGCGGCGCTTCGGTCGGCGTGCCGGGCACGGTGCGCGGCTGGCACGAAGCGCTGAGCCGCTACGGCAGCATGTCGTTCAAGCAGGTGCTGGCGCCGGCGATCGCCGTGGCCAGCCACGGCTTCCCGATCTCTGAAACATTCCATCATTTGACGGTCGAAAATGAAAGAAAATTTCAGCTTTTCAGCAGCACCCGCGCGCTCTACCTGAACAAGGACGGCAAGGCGCTGCCGGTCGGCACCCTGCTCAGGAATCCCGGCATGGCCAAGGCCTACGGCGCGATTGCCGCGCAAGGCCAGAAAGCCTTTTATACCGGGCCGATGGCGCGCGCGATCGTGGCCGCAGTCAACCAGCCGCCGGTGGCGCCGGGGGTCAAGCTGCGCGCCGGCAGCATGACGCTGGCCGACCTGGCCAACTACGAATCGCGCATCCGCCAGCCGATCCGCAGCACCTACCGCGGCTACGAGCTGTATGGCATGGCGCTGCCGAGCAGCGGCGGCGTCACCGTGGCCGAGACGCTCAACATCCTCGAAGCCTACGACCTCAAGACGATGGCCAAGGCCAGCGCCGAACACCTGTACCTGGAAGCGAGCCGGCTCGCCTTCGCCGACCGCAACGCCTACCTGGCCGACCCCGAGTTCGTCGAGGCGCCGCTGGCCGGTTTGCTGAGCAAGGATTACGCGACCAAGCGGCGCGCCCAGATCAGCGCCGACCGCGCCGCCGGCAAGGTGGCGGCGGGCGATCCCTATCCGTTCCAGAACGACGTCAGCGTGCCGCTGCGGCCGCAATCATCGGTGCGCATGATGCCCGAAAGCGCGCACACCACGCACCTGGCGGTGTCGGACAAGGACGGCAACATCGTCGCCTACACCTTCACCATCGAAGCGTGGGGCGGCAGCGGCATCGTGGTGCCGGGCTACGGCTTCGTGCTCAATAACGAGATGACCGATTTCGATTTCAGCGGGCCGCACCCGAACGTGCCGGAAGCGGGCAAGCGCCCGCGCAGCAGCATGGCGCCGACCATCGTGCTCAAGGACGGCAAGCCGGCCTTCACCGTCGGCAGCCCGGGCGGCGCGACCATCATCACCACGGTGCTGCAGACGATCATCAACCATATCGACCTGGGCATGCCGATGGACCGCGCCATCAATGCGCCGCGCCTGAGCCAGCGCAATGATGTCACCACCGACACCGAACCGGGCATGGCCGGCAGCGCGCAGGCGGGCGCGCTGGAAAAGCTGGGCCACAAATGGAGCGCCACGCCGGAGGAAATCGGCGCGGCCAACGCCATCGTGTTCAACCCCGACGGCACCGTGACGGCGGTCAGCGAAGGCGTGCGTCACGGCAGCGGCAGCGCGCTGGTGCAAAAGCGCGGACATTAAAGACTAAGGCAGGCGTGCCGCCGGAAACGCCGGCGGCGCGGCCAGCATCGCATTCCAGCGCCGCCGTCCGATCACCAGTCCAAGAACCAGTGCAATGCAGCCCACCGCCAGCCACGGCCCAGGATGGAAGACTTCGGCCTGGGCGGCGATTGTCAGCACGCACGCGCACAACATGACCAGCATCCTGCCGGAGACGGAACCGTTGCCGCCGCTTTCGGAAGCATAGTCGCGCAGCAGCAGGTTGGCCCAGGTCAGCGTCATCATGAATACCGCCAGGACGCGCAACAAGGTGGCGCCGGGAACGCCGAGAAAATACAGGCACGCCAGCGCCAGCGCGGTCGAAGCGAGCCAGCAACGGCCATACTCGAGCAGCAGCGAGTGCGCCAGCGACGCGTTCAGCGTGGCTGCGCCGGGCGCGCGCGGCGCTAACCGCACCAGCGCCTGTTCGTGCCGGGTCTTATAAACCGCCTGTACCATGGTCGGCGCGATGGCCGCCTGCAGCGCCGCCATCATGACTGGAATGATCGCTTGCAAGACAACGCGATGCCGGTCGATCAAACCTGGAGCCGCCAGCACGACGACCAGCGCGATGAACGCGGCAATCCCGAACCATTTCAATGAAGGCGCACGCGCCAGGGGGCCGGTTGCGTGCATCAACAAGGCGTTGACGCGGCCCGCAGCGCAGTCGCGCCGCAGAGTATTTGCATAGGATGACGGGGCGCCCGTGTCGCTTACAACAACCGGTTTTTTTGCCGACGCGGCCAGACCCGACTTCCGCGGCTGTCCCTTGAGAATGGTGCGAATCGCAAAATATCCCAATCCCAGGCTCACGACGGGCCAGAGAAACGCCAGCACGCGGTCGGAGAACATAGGTGCCAGTTGCGGCCACAGGTACTTGCCAAGGAACAGGTTCACGATCGAACATAGACCGAATAGCAAAGCGAACCCGGGCGAGGCCGTGTACGCCCCCAGTAGCACCAAGGTCAGCGCAACCGCGGTCGCTGCCGTCGACGGCGCCAGTCCCCCGAGAACGGACAGCAGCGTCAGGACAACAATGATCGCGGCCCAGCATGACACCAGCACCGCCACGCTGCGCCGGCCGAGGCCGGGAATCAGGCGCGCGGCCTGCCGATTCTGCTCGGCCACTGACGACACCAACAGCAGCCACCACGTCAGCGCCAAGCCGGCCAGCGGCACGCCAGCCCCGAAGCCGAATGAGATCTCCGACTGGCGCGTTGCGGCGAATGCGACCAATGGAATTACCAGCGCCGCTGCCAGGAACAGCCAGGTCAGCAAATTGCTCCCCTGGTTGGCGCGCGTCCTCCAGGCCAGCCGTGTGATGGCCAGGTGGGCGTCCAGTTCACGCCGCACCCCGATGGCGGCGTTCATGCGAACCTCCCCGCGGGGAACGGCGCCGGTGAGCTCACCATCGTCTTCCAGCGGCCACGGACAATCGCGTAGGCGCCGCCCAGCATCAGCACCAGCAGTGCCGACCATGCGGCCAGGTTGTCGCTCACCACCAGCAATGCGATGCCGCCAATTCCCATCATTACAATTTGAACGCCTAATTCAAGCAATGAGTCGGGGTGTCGACCCGCATAGTCGCGCAGGACACAGCCGCTCATTGCCACGCTGATGGCCATCCACGAAACCACCAGCAAGGCGCACTCCATGCCGCCGCCGAACAGCACCATCATCCCCAGCACACCAAGTCCGCCGGCGAGCCACTCAACCAGGCATATGGCGAGCAACTGGCGCGCCAGCACGGGGCCCAGATGATCGGCCCGCGGTGCGCGCGGCGAAAGACGCACCAGTGCCTGTTCGCCGCGCGTGTTGTTTATGCTGACGACGTGCCGGTGAAACGTCAGTCCCTGCAACAGGATCAAGGGCCCCGCAAAACTGCCGATGATGCCCAAGCCAACGGCAACCGGCGCCCCCGCCAGGCCCAGCGACGACATCGCCAGCCTGACCGCGACCGCGAGCAGCGCCACGCACGCGAGCGGCACGACAAAATCATAGCGGTGATTGTTTGGCCCGAGCGCGTGCAGCAGCAAATGATCGGTCCTGACGCCCGCGCGCAGGTCCCGGCGCAGCAGCGGCGCGTACAGCCTGGCAGGCCCGCCGCTGGCGCGGTTGAGCAGCATCGCCTGATGCATGTCGCCGCCGACGCGCTGTATGGCCTGGGCCGGCAGCAGCTTCCAGTGACGCTCGCCGCCGGCCGGAAACACCGTGCACAAAGCGTCCCACGCCAGCGCGATGCCACCCAGGGACAAGGCAGCGAGGGGCGCTGGCGCGGACAGCCAGGCTTTCAGGCCGGGGCTCTCATTGATGAACAGGATGGCCAGAACCAACAGCACATAGATCACCGTTCCCACCTTGCGGCCGCCACGCGCCATGCCGATTGCGGTGACGGTCACGCCGAGCGTAATGAACACCAGCGCGACATGGTCGAAGGCGGCGGCGACCAGCGCCATCGGCGCCAGCGCGAGGCACCAGATCAGCACCGTCACGCGGCGCACGCTGCGATTGAGTCCGGGGACGAGGCGGGCATTGGCGGGCGAATTCTGCCTGACTGCGCCTGGCACGTAGCGCAGCCACATGAAAAGCGCCAGCGACGCCAGCGGAACGACACACCACAACCGCGCTTTCATCGGCGGCAGGTTGAACACGACACCGAGCAACCCGCCAAGCGCGCTCAGGACCGCGGCCACGATGGTCCAGCCGAGCACCCAGCGTGCGCGCTCGCCGATCACGGCCTGGCGCAGGATATTGCGGTGAACGGGCCACGACAGGCTCATTGCGTCACCTCGACGAACAGGTCCTCGAGCGTCTGGCCGGCGCTTTCGAGCAGCTCGTCGAGTGGCCCCTGCAGCGCGATCTTGCCGTTCTTGAGGAAGGCCACGTCCAGCGCCACGCGCTCCAGGTCCGACAGGATGTGGGTCGAAAACACGACCGTGGTATCGCGCTCGATGACGCCGTCGATCAGTTCGCGCAGGAAGTCGCGCCGGCCGACCGGGTCGAGCGCGGCCACCGGTTCGTCGAGGATCAGCAAATCCGGGTCGTGCGCCAGCGCGCGGATGATCGACAGGCGCTGCTTCTCGCCGCCCGACAGGCGGCTGATCGGCGTGGCGCACTTGAGCGCATCGAAACCCCAGCGCGCCAGCAGCAGCGCGACCTTGGCATCATTCCAGCGCGGGTACAGGGCCTTGAAGTAGTCCAGCATCTGGCGCGGCGTGAGCCACTCGAACAGGTCGGACTGCTGCGGCACGTAGCCAATGCGGGCGCGCGCGGCCTCGGACAGGTTGGCCACGTCTTCGCCGAAAATGGTGACGCTGCCGCTGTCGGTTTCGCGCAGGCCGAGCAGGCACTCGAGCAGGGTCGACTTGCCGGCGCCGTTGCGGCCCAGCAGGCCGACCACCTGGCCCGGCATGATCTGCCAGTTCAAGCCATCGAGCACGGCGCGCGAGTCGAAGCGTTTGACGATGGACGAGACTTCGATGATGGCTGCGGTCATGGCTGTTCTTTCATAATTTTTTTAAAGAGGGCGAGTACGGTATCGGGATCGAGTTCAAGCTGGCGCGCTTCGAGGGCGGCCCGTTCCAGCGTGGGCCGCAGCAGGTCGGCGCGGGCGGCACTGCTGCGCGAACTGTTCGGGGACGCGGCGACGGTCATGCCGAGGCCGCGGCGGCGCGATAGGACGCCCTCCAGTTCGAGGATGCCGTAGGCTTTCGAGACCGTCATCGGATTGAGCGCGAGCGTCTGGGCGATGTCGCGCACCGACGGCATCGCGTCGCCCGGCGCGAGCTGGCCGCCGGCGATCAGGCGCCGCGCCTGCTCGACCAGCTGCCGGTATATCGGCTCGGAAGATCCGGGCGCGATGGAAAACAAGGTGGCGGAATGGGCTGTCATGTGACCTTACTGTATTAATTAACTAATACAGTATAGGTGTTGCGCAAGCAGGTCAAGCTTTTTCAACACCCAAGAAGATCGCACACAAAAAAACGGCGGCCATCGGGCCGCCGTTCGCGCTTGCTTTATTGCCGCCTTACAGGTGCGGCGTGATCTTCGGCATCAGCTCTTCGAACGTGCGGCCGCTGCCGTTTTCGCCGATTGCGTGCATCTTCCATTCGCCGCCGTGGCGGTACAGCTTGACCATGACCTGGGCCGTGTGCGCGCCCATCACCGACAGGTCGTACTTGGCCACTTCGGCCTGGTTGCTGTTGTTGACGATGCGGCAGTAGGCGTTTTGCACCTGCGAGAAATTCTGGCCGGTGAAGCTGTTGACGGTGAAGACCAGCGACTTGACCGTGGCCGGCACCTTCGACAGGTCGACGATGATCTGCTCGTCGTCGCCATCGCCGGCACCGGTGCGGTTGTCGCCCGTGTGCACGACGCTGCCATCCTTGCTCTTGAGCTGGCGGAACCAGACGAAATCGACCGCCTTGTTGTTCTCGTCGAACAGGATGCACGAGGCGTCCAGGTCGATCTCCTGGGCCTTGCCGCCAAAGCCGAACAGGCCCTTGGACTTGACCGCGTCCCAGCCCAGGCCCATGGTGACCTTGGTCAGCGCGCCGCCGGCTTCCTTGTCCAGCGAAATCTTCTGGCCTTTTTGCAAATTGACTGACATGGTGTGACTCCTTGATTAGCGCGATCCCGCAGCCTTGCGGACCCACGCGCTGAACGATTCGCGATTGCGCGAACACACATAGACTTTGCCGTTGCCGGAGAACTTCAGCACCAGGCCCTCGCCGCTGGTCTGGCTGTTGATCAGGTTGCCGATGAAGCCGCCGCTCTGGCCGGTCGTGATCGAGATTTCGTAGCGCAGCGAGCTGTCCCAGGCCACCACGTGCGAGTTGTCGATCGTAATATCCTTGCCCTGTTCGACCACCAGTTCGGACATCGAGCCAAAGCCCGACACCACCACCTGCCCGCTGCCGGTGGTCTCGGTGACGAAGAAGCCGCCGCTGTTGGCGAACAGCGCATTGCCCAGGCTCTGGGTACGCACCTTCAGGTCGACCTTTTCGCTGGCGGCGACGAACGCGCCGTCGCTGATCAGGTAGTTGCGCGGGCCGACGTCGACCACTTGCATCGCCCCTGGCAAGGTCGGCGACAACAGGCAATCGCCGTCGCCGCGCACCGCTTCGATATGCTGCTGGAAGAACGATTCGCCGTTGGCAAAGGTGCGCATCAGCGCGCTGCCCAGGCCGCCCTTCATCTTGCCCTTGAGGTCAAGATTGGCCTCCATCATCACCATCGCGCCGGATTCGCAGTAAATGGTCTCGCCGCGCGACAGCGACGCATGCAGGAATGGGTCGACGTCGCCTGTGACTGTAAAAACTGGCATAGCATTTCCTTTTAACGGGTTGAAGGGGACGGCCCGCAGGCCGTCCGGTACAGCTTACACGTTGACGCCGTAGCTCTTCGCCAGCGGCCCCAGGCCGCCCTTGAAGCCCTGGCCGATGGCCTTGAACTTCCAGTCGGCGCCGGCGCGGTAGACTTCGCCGAAAATCATCGCCGCTTCGGTCGAGCCGTCTTCGGACAGGTCGTAGCGGGCGATTTCGCCATTGCCGTTGGCGTTGATGCAGCGCACGAAGGCCTTCGACACCATGCCGAAGTTCTGGCGCCGCGCTTCGGCATCATGGATCGTCACCGCCAGGATCACCTTGTCGATATCGGCTGGCACCTTGGACAGGTCGATCGTCACCGATTCGTCGTCGCCATCGCCGGCGCCGGTGGTGTTGTCGCCCGAGTGCACCACCGAACCGTCGGTCGATTTCAGGTTGTTGTAGAACACGAAGTCGGCGTCCGAGCGGACCTTGCCGGCCGCGTTGACGAGGAACACCGCGCCGTCCAGGTCGAAGCCGGCGCCGTCGGTGGCGCGGGTGTCCCAGCCGAGGCCGACGACCATTTTCGACAGGCCGGGTGCTTCTTTGCTCAGGTTGACGTTGCCGCCTTTTTGCAGACTGATTGCCATGATGTGGTTCTCCAATAAGTTAAGCGCTAAAACACTATGAACACCGGGTCTTGCCATGCGCAGCGAACTGGTGTCCGTCCGTTCGCCGCGGATTCTTAAGCAGCTGTGAGCTGCAATTTCTTGTGCCGTACCGACGACCACAGCGAAGCGACGATGAAGGCCACGCCAACCAGGCCGGTGAAGATTTCCGAGATATGGAACTTCATACTTGCCAGCATGATCAACGCCAGGATGCCGATCGCGTAATGGGCGCCATGTTCGAGGTAGACGTATTCATCGAGCGTGCCCTTCTTGACCAGGAACACCGTCAACGAACGCACGAACATCGCGCCGATCGCCAGGCCCAGCATGATGATCACGACATCGTTGGTGATCGCAAAGGCGCCGATCACGCCGTCGAAGGAGAACGAGGCGTCCAGCACTTCCAGGTACAGGAAGGCGCCGATGCCGCCGCGCTTGACCATGTCCCCGACATTGCTGCCGCCTTCTTCTTCCTTTTCCAGCAGGCTGCTGATCATGTCGACGCCGACATAAATCATGATGCCCCACAGGCCGGAGATCAGCACCACCATCTTCTGCGCCTCGGCCACCAGGCCCATGCTGGCCATCAGCGTGCCGAGCGCCACCAGCACCGACACCGACGACACCTTGCCCAGCGAACCGAGCTTCTGTTCGATGTGGCCCAGCCAGTGCATTTCCTTCTCGTCGTCGAGCAGGAAGTTGAGGAACACCAGCAGCAGGAACATGCCGCCGAAGGCCGCCACTTCCGCGTGGTGGTTAGTCAGGTGCATCGAGTACGTCTTCGGATCATGCAGCGCCAGGTTCCACACTTCCATCAGGCCCAGGTCGGCCGCCTGCGCCACGATCACCAGCGGAAACAGCAAACGCATGCCGAACACGGCCACGATGATGCCCACGCCGAGGAACAGCTTTTGCCAGAACGGATCCCAGGTCTTGAGCACGGACGCGTTGACGACCGCGTTATCGAACGACAGCGACACTTCCATGACCGCCAGGATCGCGGTGATGCCCAGCGCCGTGATGGCCGCGTTGATGCCGCCGTGGTCGAAACCCCACCACGCTGCGAACGCCAGGCAGACCGCCCCGACGATGAATGACCATGTGAAATGCTTCATTGCTTGCTTTCCTTTCATTATTAACATCGAATGCACACAGTGTAGTCGTTGCAGATCAATTTAAAAATAGGAGATAATGAGAGGATTACTTCTGAAAAACAGAACCATGAAAAACACCGGCATGAACTTCCGCCACCTGTACTACTTCTGGGTGGTGGCCAAGGAAGGCGGCATCACGCAGGCCGCGACACGGCTGGGGCTGGCAATCCAGACCATCAGCACCCAGCTGGCCCAGCTGGAACAAACGATTGGCAAGTCGCTGTTCATGCAGCAAGGCCGCAAGCTGGTGCTGACCGAGGCCGGACGGCTGGCGCTCGGCTATGCCGACCAGATCTTCCTGCTGGGCGAACAGATGCAGGAGGCGCTGGGCGAAGCCGACAGCACGCGCACCCGTTTGACGGTCGGCATCTCCGACTCGCTGCCCAAGCTGACCGCGTTCCGCCTGCTGGAATCGACCATGCACCTGCCCAATCCGGTGCGCCTGGTGTGCTACGAAGACCAGTTCGACGCGCTGCTGGCCGAGCTGGCGCTGCACAAGCTGGACGTGGTGCTGACCGACCGTCCGGTGCGCCCGGGCAGCACCTTGCGCGTGTTCAGCCACATGGTGTTCGAAAGCGCGACCATCGTGGTCGGCCTGCCGGCCCTGGCCGCGCGCTACGTCGACGGCTTTCCCGAATGCCTGGACGGCGCGCCGTTCCTGCTGCCAACCCGCAACAACGCCCTGCGCGGGCGCATCGACGAATGGTTCGACCTGCACCTGGTGCGGCCGGACGTGGTCGGCGAGTTCGAAGACAATGCGCTGTTAAATACCTTCGGGCGGCGCGGCGCCGGCCTGTTTTTCGCGCCGGCCGCGCTGCAGGCCGACATCGAAGCCCAGTTCGGCGCCGTGCTGGTGGGGCAAGTGCCCGAGGTGCGCGAACAGGTGTTCGCGATCTCGAACGAGCGCAAGATCAAGCACCCGGCGGTCGAGGCGATACTTTCCTCGGTGCACGAAGGCGTGTCCGCTGCGCCATGAACGGTACAATGCTGACTCCGGCCCAGTTGGCCAAGCGAAAAACAATAAACCTTCTATGCAAAATGTACTGTTAGTTCTGCTCGCCGTGTTCCTGGTGGTGCTGAACGGCTTCTTCGTCGCTGCCGAGTTCGGCATCGTCACCCTCCGCAAAACCCGTGTGCGCGCCATTGCCAAGAGCCAGGGCGTGCGCGGGCGCATCCTCGGCAAGGTGCACGGCCAGCTCGACGCCTATTTGTCGGCCTGCCAGCTGGGCATCACGCTCGCCTCGCTGGGTCTGGGCTGGGTCGGCGAACCGGCCTTCGCGCGCCTGATGGAGCCGCTGCTGGCGGCCGTCGGCGTGACTTCGATCACCGTGATCCACTCGTTCGCCTTCGTCGTCGCGTTCTGCGTGATCTCGTTCCTGCACATCGTGGTGGGCGAACTGGCGCCCAAGTCGCTGGCGATCCGCAACCCGGAAATCGTCGGCCTGTGGACCGCGCCGGCGCTGTATGCGTTCTACTGGACCATGTACCCGTTCATCTACATCCTCAACTCGAGCGCCAATGCGGTGCTGCGCCTGGCCGGCCTGGCCGGTCCGGGCGGGCACGATGCGCACTACTCGACGGACGAACTGAAACTGATCCTGCGTACCAGCCAGCCGGGCGAAAAATTCACCCGCGACGAGCGCCACATCCTGGCCCAGTCGCTCGACTTCAGCCAGCTGTCGGTGGCCGACCTGATGCGGCCGATCAATGAAGTGATCGCGCTGTACGCCAGCAAGTCGCTCGACGAAAACCTGCAGACGGTGGTGCGCAACCGCTTCAGCCGCTACCCCTACTTCGACACCAACGGCGAAGACGTGCTGGGCGTGATCCACTTGAAGGATTTGTTCTTTGCGCAGCAGGCCGGCAAGAAGATCAGCGACCTGACGCCGTTCTTGCGGCCGGTCGAAACGATGTCGGCGCGCACCCCGGCGCAAACCATGTTCCGGCGTTTTCGCGACGGTGCGCCGCATTTTGCGCTGATTGGCGAAAAGGGCAAGCGGCCAGTCGGCTTCCTCACGCTCGACAATCTGCTGGGCGCGATGGTGGGCGAAATCCGCGACGAATTCCGGCTCAACGAAAACGACTGGCTGCGCCAGCCGGATGGCACGCTGGTCGGCAAGGCCAGCCTGCCGATCTTCTCGCTCGAACGGATTTTGGGCCTGGACATCGACAATGAAACGCTGGGGCTGGACGAGGTCGAATCGGTGGGCGGGCTACTGATGGTCAAGCTGGGCGACATCCCGAAACAGGGGCAGAAGATCGAATTCCCGCATTTCGACATCGTGGTCAAGAAGATGAACGGCCCGCGCATCGTGCTGGTGAAAGTGATCCCGCAAGTGGGCCGCCACAGCGACCCCGACGAACAGGATTGAATCAGACCTTGGTCACCGCGGCCGGCTCGATGCCGGTCCATTCGCGCATCAGCGAGTAGCCCACCGCCAGCAGCACCGGCCCGATGAACAGGCCGACAAAGCCGAACGCAATCACGCCGCCCAGCACGCCAAGAAGCACCAGCAAAAACGGCAAGTCGCTGCCGCGGCTGATCAGCATCGGCTTGACGACGTTGTCGACGCCGCTGATCAGCACCAGCCCCCACACCAGCATGAACACGCCCCAGCCGGTCTGCCCCTGGCTGAACAGCCAGATCGCCGCGCCGCCCCAGATCACAGGCGGCCCGACCGGCACCAGCGACAGCACAAAGGTGCAAAAGCCCAGCAGCAGCACGCCCGGCACGCCGGCGATGACGAAGCCCAGCGCGGCCACCAGCGCCTGCGCCAGCGCGGTGCCGAGCAGGCCGTACATCACGCCGCGCACGGTATGGCTGACCGTGGTGGCGACCCTGCCCGCGCTCTCGCCGATGATGCGGTCCATCGCCACGCGGATCGCGCGCATCAGCGCCTGCCCGTCCCGGTACAGGAAGAAGGCGACGAAGGCCGCCAGCGTCATCTGCGCCACGCCCATGCCCAGCACGATGCTGCCGTTGAGCAGGAACTGGCGCCCAGGCTCAAGCATCCGCTTGGCCAGCTCCATCATCTGCTCGCGGCTCGAGATGGTCTCGCGCACGTATTTGTCGGCCCACTGCCCGATCACCGGCAGCCGCCGCAGCCAGGCCGGCGTCTCGACGTGGCCGGTGTCGACCGCCAGCTTGATCTGCTCGTACACGCGCCCGACGTCGTCGGCCAGGTTGTAGGCGACCAGGCCGATCGGCATGATCACCAGCAGCAGCAGCGTCAACGTCAACGTCAGCGCCGCCAGCGAGCGCCGGTTGCCCATGCGCCGCAGCAGGAACAGATACATCGGCCACGATGAAATCACCACCGCGGCGGCGAACAGGATCGCCGCCAGGAAGGGCCGCAGCACGTACAGGCAACCGATGACGAGAAATGCGATGGCGCCGATGTAGGCGTAGTTTTTACTAGGTCGCATGGTCATCCGGTGAAGGAAAACGTCAGTTGAGGAGCAGCTTGATATCGTGGACGATCGGCGCCGGACCATGTCCGTGGCGGACAAACACGCGGATCTTGCCGGTCCGGTCGAACACATAGCTGCCCGCCGTATGGTCGATCGAGTAGCTGCCCGGCGTGGCGCCCGGCGACTTGGCATAGAACACCTTGAATTCCTTGGCCGTCGCCGCCGTCGCGGCGGCGTCGCCGCGCAAGCCGATGAAGCTCGGGTGGAATGCCGGCACGTACTGCGCCAGCAGTTCCTGCGTGTCGCGCTCCGGGTCGAGCGTGACGAACAGCACCTGCACCTGCGCCGCCTGCGGCCCGAGCGACTGCATCACCGCCGCCATTTCGGCCATCGTGGTTGGACACACGTCGGGGCACTGCGTGTAGCCGAAAAACAGGAACACGATCTTGCCCTTGTAGTCGGCCAGCGTGCGCGGCTTGCCGGTATGGTCGACCAGCTTGAAGTCCTTCGCGTAGTCGGCCCCGGTGATGTCCACATTATTGAACGTGACCGGTTTCTCGGCGACTTTATCGC
This sequence comes from Massilia sp., assembly GCA_025359245.1. Classification (GTDB taxonomy): domain Bacteria; phylum Pseudomonadota; class Gammaproteobacteria; order Burkholderiales; family Burkholderiaceae_D; genus Telluria_A. Next base: position 9,823 of record JANYGW010000029.1, on the reverse strand, counting down.
ACCCGGCCAGCAACAGCGCGAACGCGAACAGGGCAAGCAGTTTTTTCATGGTCAGAATCGGAAGTAGTGATCCACCAGCAGCGCGGCAAACAGCAGCGACAGGTAGATGATGGACCAGGTAAACGCCTTGCGCGCGACCTGGTCGGAATAGTGTTTGTAGACCTGCCAGCCGTGCCACAGAAAGACCGCATTGAGCGCGACCGCCGACGCCAGGTAGATCACGCCGCTCATGCGCACCGCAAACGGCAGCACCGTGGTGGCGGCCAGCGCGATCGAATACAGCCATACGTGAAAGCCCGTGAAGTTCATGCCGTGCGTGACCGGCAGCATCGGCAGGCCGGAGCGCGCGTAGTCGTCGCGCCGGTACATGGCCAGCGCCCAGAAGTGCGGCGGCGTCCACAGGAAGATGATCAGCACCAGCAGCCACGCCTGCATCGGCATGTCGCCCGCGATCGCGGCCCAGCCCAGCGCCGGCGGCATCGCGCCGGCCAGACCGCCGATGACGATGTTCTGCGGCGTGGCCGGCTTGAGGATCATGGTGTAGATGATCGCGTAGCCGACGAAGGTGGTGAAGGTCATCCACATGGTCAGCGGATTGACTTGCGTGTACAGGATCCACATCCCGGCCCCGCCGATGATCGACGAGAAGATGATGGTCTGGGTCTTGGTCAGCTCGCCCATCGCGGTGGCGCGGCGCGCGGTACGCGCCATGCGCGCGTCGATCTCGGCTTCGACCAGGCAGTTGACGGCGAAGGCGGCGCCGGCCAGCAGCCAGATGCCGACCGTGGCGGCCAGCATCAAACGCCAGTCGGGCATGCTGCCGGGGTCGGTGGCGAGCAGCATGCCGATCACGGCGCAAAACACCGCCAGCTGGGTCACGCGCGGTTTGGTCAGCGACCAGTACTGGGCGATGCGGTTGCTCGATTTTTGTGTTGCGGTCTGGGTCGTCATGGATGTGGTCTTGCTTGCGCCGTAGCGCTGAGTCGGTACTTTGTCTGGTAGTTTAACATGGTCACCAGCAGCACCAGCAGGGCGGCGCCCGCGTTGTGCAGCACGGCGATCGCGAGCGGGAAGTCGAGGTAAATGGGGGCGATGCCGGTCGCCGCCTGCCGCGCCAGCACGGCGCCGATCGCGCGCGCGATGCGGCGCAGGCCGGGCCGGCTGGCGGCGCGCCAGGCGGTAATGCCCAGCAGCGCGACGACGATGAAGGCAAAATTGCGGTGCACCCAGTGGATCGCCGTCAGCGCCGCAAACGGCAGGTAGTGGCCGGCGGCCGTCTTGCCCAGTTCACGCCACAGCGTAAAGCCGTGCTGGAAGTCCATCTCCGGCACCAGCTTGCCGCCGCATAGCGGGAAGTCAAGGCAGGCCAGCGTCGCGTAATTGGTGCTGACCCAGCCGCCCAGCGCGATCTGCAATGCCAGCACGACGGCCGAGGCGATCGCCAGCGCGCGCAACGCGTCGCGCGGCGCGGCGGCGGCCACGCCGTGCCGGGCCCGCATCCCCAGCCATACCACCAGCGCCAGCAGGGACATCCCCAGCAGCAGGTGGGTCGTGACGATCACCGGCTGCAGTTTCAGCGTCACGGTCCAGGCCCCAAAAGCGCCCTGCAACGCCACCAACAGGAACAGCGCGGTCGGCACGGCGGGATTGAAGGCGGCGCGCTGCTCCCTGCGCCACTCCAGCCACGCCTTGGCCATCAGCGCCATGATCAGGAAGCCGATCCCCATCGCCAGGTAGCGGTGGATCATCTCGATCCACGCCTTGGCGACGGTTACCGGCCCGCTCGGCAGCAGCGCCTGCGCGGCGCTGATGTCGGCATGCGCCAGGAAGGGATTGGCGGCGCCATAGCAGCCCGGCCAGTCCGGACAGCCCAGCCCCGAATCGGTCAGCCGCGTGAACGCGCCGAACACGATCAGGTCGAACGTCAGGAACGCCACGGTCCACGCCAGCTTGCGGAATTTGTCGACGTCGGACGACATCCACACCATCGCCAGCGGCACGCTCGCCACCAGCAGGCCGGTCACGGCCAGCCCCACCATCGATGACACTTGCATCGCGCCCTACCCGATCGCCGATGCTTTGAGCAGCTTGCCGAGGTCCTTCTTGACCTTGGCCGGATCGGCGTTTTTCGGGAAACGCATCATCAGGTTGCCGAGCGGGTCGATCAGGTACAGCTGGTCGTCGGCGCTGCCGCCCGGCTCGGCCGGCAGCCAGGCCTTGACCAGCTCCGGCTTGACGCGCAGGAAGCGGGTGCCGTCGATCACGCGCATCAGCATCGTGTCGAGCGGGGCGTCGTCGGTGATCAGCCACACGCGCTCGATGCGCTCCATGTCCTTGCCCTGCATCAAGCGCAGCTGGCGCAGCGCGACCAGCTGGTCCTTGCACGCCTGCTGGCAGTCGCCGGGCGCCACTTGCAGCATGATCCACTTGCCCTTGTAGGCGTCCAGGCTAGCCGGCTTGCCGTCCAGTCCGACCGTGCCCAGCGCCGGGATCGGATGCTGGCGCGGGTCGATCAGCACGCCGTAGTTGGTGCGGCCGGTCGGCTTGATGACATAATATGTCAGATACGAAAAGATCAGCGGCGACGCGCAGATCAGCAGCACGGCCAGCATTTTCCTGCGGCCATTGCGCTGGTTGGGTTTAGTTTGTTCCACGTCGAAATCCTGTAAAAACGAAAAATAGGAGCGCCATCAGCGACAGCGCATACCATTGAAATGCATAGCCCTGGTGCTTCTCGACGCCCAGCGCGGGCGCCGGCCAGTTGCGCGCCAGCTTGTCGTCGGGCGTCGCCGGGACGGTTTGTTCGATGAAAAACGGCTGCAGCGCCAGCTTGCTGACCTCGCCGAACTGGTCGGGCGTCAGGTTTTGCAGGATCGCCTTCGGCCTGACGGCGGCCGGGTCGCCCAGCTGCATGACCTTGCCCATGCCGGTCTTGGCGATGCCGGTGACGATGACGGTGCCGGACGGCGTGAGGAATTCGGGCAAGCGGTCATGCTCGCCGTTAAAGCGCGGCACCCAGCCGCGCGCCACCAGCACGTGGCGTTCCGAGCCGGCAATCTTGAACGGCATCAGCAGGTAGAAGCCGACCTTGCCGTCTTGCGGACGGTTGTCGAGGAACAGCGGCCAGTCCGGCACGAACTCGCCGGCCACCGTCACCTGGCGGTATTCGACGTCGGCGGCGGCAACAGGCTTGGCCGTCAGCACCACCGGCGCGGCGGCGCCCCGTTCGACCAGCCTGGCCTGCAGCGCGATCTTGTCGGCCGCGCGCCGGTCCTGCCACTGGCCCAGCGAAATCCCGAGCGCCACCACCAGCACGGTGGCCAGGAAGGGAATTGCCCGGAAGCGGAAGCGGTATCGCATTACAATGGAGCCTTCATCACACAGCTAGCCTATCTATGAAAATCCTCGTCGCCATCGCCTTCCTGCTGATCATCGGCAGCCTGGGCTCGGCCCTGTTCTTCCTGATGCGCGACAAGGGCAAGAGCAACCGCACCGTGCATGCGCTGGCGATGCGCGTGGGCTTGTCGATCACCCTGTTCCTGCTGCTGCTGGGCGCCTACAAGATGGGCTGGATCCAGCCGACCGGCATCCGATAAAGCGTTCGCGCCAAAAAACCGGGGTCAGGCCACAATATTGCATATTGTGGTCTGACCCCGGTTTTTTTGTCGCCTGGCGGGAGGGTGTCCCCTCCTCGGTCCGGCGCTGTTACAGCCAGTAGACGACGACGTACAGGCCGAGCCAGACGACGTCGACAAAGTGCCAGTACCAGGCGGCGCCTTCGAAACCGAAGTGGTGTTCAGGCGTGAAGTGGCCCTTCATCACACGATACAGCACCACCGACAGCATGATCGCGCCCATCGTCACGTGGAAACCGTGGAAACCGGTCAGCATGAAGAAGGTCGAACCGTAGATGCCCGAGGTCAATTTCAGGTTCAGCTCGCTGTACGCGTGCATGTACTCGTACGCCTGGAAGCCCATGAAGGTCGCGCCCAGCAGGATCGTGGCGAACAGCCAGATCGCGGTCTTGGCGCGGTGGCCGGCGCGCAGGGCGTGGTGGGCGATGGTCAGGGTCACGCCCGAGGTCAGCAGCAGCGCAGTATTGATCGTCGGAATCGGGAATGGGCCCATGGTCGAGAACGACTCGATCGTGTTGGCCGGCGATGCGCCGCCCCAGTGTGCCGCGAAATCAGGCCAGATGACCTTGTGGTCCAGGTCGCCCAGCCAAGGCATCGAGATCGTGCGCGCATAGAACAGGGCGCCGAAGAAGGCGCCGAAGAACATCACTTCGGAAAAGATGAACCAGCTCATCGACCAGCGGAACGACAGGTCGATGCGGGCGTTGTACTTGCCCGACTCGGATTCGCCGATGGCGTCGCCGAACCAGAAGTACAGCACCGTGATGATGGCCAAAATGCCGGCCAGGTTCAGCGCCGGGCCCCAGCTCGCGCCATTGACCCAGCCCGAGGCGCCGACCATCGTGGCCAGCAGCGACATCCCGGCCAGCAACGGCCATTTGGACGGACCCGGCACGAAATAATACGGTGCGGCGGCGTGTGGTGAACTCATCTTCATCTCCTAAATCGAACTTGTATGCGGTGAATTTCTGCTGCGAACTTGTACTGCGAATCTTGTATTGCGAATCTGGTGCTGCGAACTGCTTACTTTGCCACCGCGAAGCGCACCAGCGTGACCAGCACGCCAATGAACAACAATACACCGATCACGGCCGCGATGATCACATGCACCGGATTCAAACTGGCCGAATCCTTTTCGTAATCACTGCGCTTGCGGATGCCCAGAAACGACCAGAACACCGCCTTCATCGTGGCCCCGAACGACGCCTTGCGTTCGCCGGTCTTCTTTAATTCATCCATCGCGTTCCCTGCTAGTTGACTGCTGCCTGGGCGCCGGCGATTTCAAAAAACGTGTACGACAGCGTAATCGTCTGCACTTCGCGCGGCAAGCCGGGCTCGATGTAGAACACCACCGGCATCTGCTTGGCCTCATTCGGGCCCAGCGTCTGCTGCTTGAAGCAGAAGCACTCGACCTTCTTGAAGTACGGCGTGGCCGACTGCGGCGCATAGCTCGGTATCGCCTGCGCCTGCACCGTGCGCGCCTGGGTGTTGACCACCTCGTACGTGACGGTGGTCAGCTCGCCCGGGTGCACCTTGACGCTGCGCGTGGTCGGGCGAAACCGCCACGGTCCCTGCGCATTGCCGTCGAGCTCGACCGTGATCGTGCGCGACTTGTCCACTTGCGTGTTCTTGTCGTACTTGACCGTGTTGTCCTGCGGCGTGAGCATGTTGATGCCCAACACCTCGCACATCTGCTTGTACACCGGCACCATCGCATAACCGAAACCGAACATCAACAGCGCGATGACGAGCAGCTTGCCCAGCATCCTGCGGTTCAGATTCAGCCTGCCTGATTGTTCTGTTGCCATGCTTACAGCCAGATGTGCTTGACGAACACCATCGCGAAGAAGAACAGCGCCACGCCGCCCAGGATCAGGCCCAGCTTGGCGTTGTTCGGTTTTTTCGGATCGGACATGGTGGACACCTGTGAGTTTGTTCACCCGGAGCGCCTTGCGGCGCGTCCGGGCCTTGCAATTACTTGACCAGCGGCGGCGTTTCGAAGGTGTGGAACGGAGCCGGACTAGGAACGGTCCACTCCAGGCCTTCAGCGCCATCCCATGGCTTGTCTGCCGCCTTCTTGCCGCCACGGATGGTTGGCAAGACGACGAAGAACAGGAAATACACCTGCGACAGGCCGAAACCGAAAGCGCCGATACTGGCGATCATGTTGAAGTCGGCGAACTGCGCCGGATAGTCGGCGTAGCGGCGCGGCATGCCCGCCAGTCCCAGGAAGTGCATCGGGAAGAAGGTGACGTTGAACGTGACCAGCGATGCCCAGAAGTGGATCTGGCCGCGCGTTTCGCTGTACATATGGCCGGTCCATTTCGGCGACCAGTAGTAGAAACCGGCGAACAGGGCGAACAGCGAACCTGCCACCAGCACATAGTGGAAGTGGGCCACGACGTAATAGGTATCCTGCAGCTGGATGTTGATCGGCGTTACAGCCAGGATCAGGCCGGTGAAGCCGCCCATCGTGAACACGAAGATGAAGCCGACCGCGAACAGCATCGGGGTTTCGAAGGTCATCGAACCCTTCCACATCGTGGCGATCCAGTTGAACACCTTGACGCCGGTCGGCACGGCGATCAGCATCGTCGCGTACATGAAGAACAGCTGGCTGGTGACCGGCATGCCGGTGGTGAACATGTGGTGAGCCCAGACGATGAACGACAGGATCGCGATCGACGCGGTGGCGTAGACCATCGATGCGTAGCCGAACAGCGGCTTGCGTGCGAACGCCGGCAGGATCTGCGAGACGATGCCGAATGCCGGCAAGATCATGATGTAGACCTCAGGGTGGCCGAAGAACCAGAAGATGTGCTGGTACATGACCGGATCGCCGCCGCCGGCAGCGTTAAAGAACGAGGTGCCGAAGTGACGGTCGGTCAGGGTCATCGTGATCGCGCCGGCCAGCACTGGCATGACGGCGATCAGCAGGTAGGCGGTGATCAGCCAGGTCCAGCAGAACATCGGCATTTTCATCAGCGTCATGCCGGGAGCGCGCATGTTCAGGATGGTGACGATGATGTTGATCGAGCCCATGATCGACGAGGCGCCCATCAGGTGCATCGCGAAAATACCCATGTCCATGCCAGGGCCCATTTGGGTCGACAGCGGTGCGTACAGGGTCCAGCCGGCCGCGGTGGCGCCGCCCGGAACGAAGAACGAGCCGACCAGCAGCATCGCCGCCGGCGGCAGCAGCCAGAACGAGAAGTTGTTCATGCGCGCGAACGCCATGTCGGCGCAGCCGATCTGCAGCGGGATCATCCAGTTGGCGAAGCCGACGAAGGCCGGCATGATGGCGCCGAACACCATGATCAGGCCGTGCATCGTGGTGAGCTGGTTGAAGAACTCAGGCTGGAAAAATTGCAGGCCAGGCTGGAACAGTTCGGTGCGGATCATCAGTGCCAGGACGCCGCCCGACATCAGCATGATCAGCGAGAACCACAGGTACAGCGTACCGATGTCTTTGTGATTGGTGGCGAACAGCCAGCGGCCAATGCCGTGCGGATGGCCGTGATCGTCATGACCGTGTGCGTGGTCTACCGTAGTTGTGCTCATTGTATTGACTCCCGATTACTTAGTACGTGCGGCCAGGACTTCGGCTGGTTGAACGATATTTTCCGCAGCCTTGTTCGACCAGCTGTTGCGCGTGTAGGTGATCACCGCAGCAATATCCGTATCCGACAAGGTGTTCCATGCTGGCATTTCGCCAGGGAACTTGCCGCTCTTCTGGCCGTGCAGCAGCACGTGGATCTGGTCGGCTTTCGGGCCGTTGACGACGGGCGAACCGTCCAGCGACGCGAAGGCGCCGGGCAAGCCCTTGCCGTTGGCCTGGTGGCAGGCGACGCAATTGGTGCCGAATACTTTTCCGCCGCGCTCTTTCAATTCGTCGATGGTCCAGACTTTCGACGGATCGTCGGCCAGGGCTGCCATTTCCTTCTGCTTGCCGGCGACCCAGTTCGTGTACTCGGCGTCCGAGACGACCTTGACGACGATCGGCATGAAGGCGTGTTCTTTACCGCACAGCTCGGCGCATTGGCCGCGGAAGGTGCCGGTACGGGTCGACTTGAACCAGGTGTCGCGCACGAAGCCGGGAATCGCATCCTGCTTGACGCCGAAGGCCGGGATCATCCACGCGTGGATGACGTCGTTGGCGGTGAGGACGATGCGGATCTTCTTGTTGACTGGCACGACGACTTCATTGTCGACTTCCATCAGGTAGTTTTCGGTGCGGGTGCCGACCGGCGCCACGCCGGGCGAACCGACCTGCTCGCGCGGGGTCGACAGGTTCGACAGGAAGGAAATGCCGGCGCCTTCGCCGTTGAGGTAGTCATAACCCCATTTCCACTGCATGCCGGTCGCCTTGATGGTGATATCGGCGTTCGAGGTGTCCTTCATCGCCACCACGGTCTTGGTCGCTGGCAGCGCCATGCCGATAACGATCAGGAACGGCACCACGGTCCACGCGATTTCGACCGCGGTCGACTCATGGAAGGTGGCCGGCTTGTGGCCCTTCGAACGGCGGTGCTTGAACACCGAATAGAACATCACGCCGAACACGGCAACGAAGATCACCATGCAGACGATCATCATCCAGGTGTGCAGGTCGTTGATTTCCGTTGCAATCTTGGTGACCGGCATCTGGAGGTTCAGTTGAAACTCAACCGGGCGCCCCTGGACATCCGGTTCTGCCGCCATGGCCAAGCCGCTGGCCGAAATTGCCAGGCCGAGCATCAAGGCGTGAAGTCGCTTTGCATATGTCATGTTTTCCCCAACCACCCAAAAATAATAATATTTTTAAACTTCAGCGACCCACATTACGAATCGCTGCCGCTCCGAAACCATCGCACAAAAGGGCTCCTGAGCCGATCCGACGCGCTTTGCGCGCCCAATCCGGCTGGAACCCGTAACATCGAACAGAAGTGAATACGCACACTATGAACGCTGCTGCTATTGCTCCGACTGCGCACCCTTGCCAAAGCCTGTTTTTCAAGGCCGTATGGGCGCAATCGACAAAATTAGTCGTTGATTATACTCAATGAACGCCATCTGCATCAAGGACAAATGCGCCATGGCAAGGGCGCAGGCCTTGCAATTGCACACTCCGGCCCCACGTTTCGGCACCTGTTTATCGAGGTTTCGGCGCCTGGAAGCGGATAATCGCCTCGCCTGCGGCAGTCACCCGCGGCGCCGGGCGGAACGCGTGGCCGTAGATGACCTCGAAGGTCAGGCCCAGCTTGCCGTCCGGGCGGCGCCCTTGTTCCAGCGCGGCCAGCAGCCTGCCCCAGGCGGCGCGTCCGACCAGCCCGCGCGCGCGCGTGGCCAGCGGATTGCCGCCCAGCGCGCGCACGTCGGCCAGCAACGCGGCTGCCGTGTCGTAGGTGACGGTGATGAGCTCCATGTCCATGACCGGCGTCGAAAAGCCCGCCTCGACCAGCTGGTCGCCGAAGTCATGCATGTCGACGAAGGGCAAGGCGTGCGGCGCCGCATCGAGCGCAGCGAAGGCGGTGCGCAGCTCGCGCAGCGTATCCGGCCCGAAATTGGAAAACATCAGCAAGCCGTCGACCCGCAGCACCCGGCGCCATTCCGCAAAGACGCGGTCCGGCTGCGGATGCCAGTGCAGGGCCAGGTTCGACCACACCAGGTCGACCGAATTGGGCGCGAACGGCAAATTGCCGAAATCGGCGCACAACAGGTCAACGCCGGCCTTGGCCGGCAACAAGCGGCTGAGCATCGTGTTCAAAGCCTTGAGCCTGGAGGCCGGCGCCTTGGCCGCCTCCAGCATCGCGGGCGCGGCATCGACACCGATAATCTGCGCCGCAGGATAATCTTTTTGCAACAACACCAGGTCGGCACCGGGGCCGCAGCCCGCGTCCAGCACGCGCTGCGGCGCAATCTTGACCAGCTCCAGCCGCTCATGCATGCGGGCCGCGATTTCACGGCGCAGGAAATCGGACGGCGCGATCCGTTGCGGACGGGCGAACAGGCGGCGCACACGCGCCAGCTCGATCGGCGCGCTCATTGTTGACGGGGATTGAGGAGAAGACATGGCAGCTAAGGGACAGTGAAGCGCGAAATGCGATAATGGCAGCAGTGTACCCGTTTGTTGGAACCCGAGCCGATGAGCCACCGCCTGATCCCGTGGTCGCCGCGCTGGCCGCAGGCGCTGGCCGGCGCGCTGCTGC